>DATHOA010000042.1:0-2260 GCA_035485475.1 Steroidobacteraceae bacterium
CACCGGGTCTTCGTTCTGACAGTCAGCTATGGCGGTGGACGCACACGGCAGTTCAGCGTGCGACGCGAGCGGGTCACCGAGGTTCGCCGCTTGCTCGCCAATTATCAGAAGCTGAAGAAGGCGATCGAGGGCATTTGCGAACTCAATCATGAACTGCTGCGCCCGGATGCCGCGGCGTCGAAGTCCCGGCGCAAGCAACATGATTGAGATGCGGCGTGCACAGCGCAGCTTCGGCGACGGCCTGATCGCCGAAGAGGTGAGCGATCTGCGCGAAGACTGGATGCGGCACGCCGATCAGGTGCTGGCGGATGAGCAAATGGTAGCGGCCGTGTACGAGGCCCTCGGCAAGCGCCATCCCAAGAGCCGCAGCCGCGGCCGATTGGGTACGCCGGCGGAGGTGGTGTTGCGCCTGCTGATCCTCAAGCACATCCGCAACTGGAGCTATGGCGTGCTCGAGCGCGAGGTACGCGCCAATCTGGTGTACCGCGACTTCACCCGCGTGGGCGGCGCGAAGACGCCCGACGCTAAGACGATGGGGCGCTGGGGCGTGGCGCTGGGGGGAGACGTGATCAAACAGATCCACATCAGGATGGTGACCGTGGCACAGAGCCATGGCTTGACCGAAGGCCGCCGCATGCGCGTGGACACCACGGTGGTGGAGACCAACATCCACCATCCGACCGATTCGAGCTTGCTGGGAGACGGCGTGCGGGTGCTCATTCGCACCATGAAGAAGATCACGCAGATCGTGGGCGAGGCCGGAACCAAGCTGCGCGACCGGAGCCGCAGCGTGAAGCTGAGGGTGCTCGACATCGCGCGCGCGGCGCGCTCCAAGGCTAAGCAAGGCCAGGAGAAACTCAAGCGCGCCTACGGTCAATTGCTCAATTCCACCGGTCGGGTGGCAGGGCAGGCCAAACGCTTCTCGCAGGAAATCGCCGCGGGCGTGAAGCGCTCAGCCGACGTTGTGCAGCAACTGACGCTGGAGGGCCTGCGCGACAAGCTTGATGCCATGGTGCCGCTCGTCAGAAAGGTGATGAAACAGACCCGCGCGCGCATCCTGCGCGGCGACACGCGCGGCGACGGCAAGCTCGTGAGCCTGTTCGAGCCGGAGACGGAAATCATCCGCAAGGGCAAGGCCGGCAAGCCGACCGAATTCGGCAAGATGGTGAAGCTGCAGGAGGCGGAAAATCAGATCGTCACCGACTACGAGGTCTATGATCGGCGGCCGAATGACGCGGACCTGCTGATCGCAGCGGTCGAGACGCATCACGCAAGGCTCGGACGCATTCCGCGCCTGGTGGCCGCGGACGCCGCATTTTACTCAGCAAAGAACGAGGCGGCGGCGAAAGCCAAGGGCGTCAAACGTGTCTGCATTCCCAATCGCTCGACCAAAAGTCCCGAGCGCAGACGCGAGCAGAAAAAGCGCTGGTTCCGCCAGGGCCAGAAATGGCGCACCGGCTGTGAGGGCCGCATCAGCGTGGTCAAACGCCGACATGGTCTCAACCGCTGTCGCTACAAAGGCAACGCCGGCATGAAGCGCTGGGTTGGTCTCGGCGTGATCGCCGACAACCTCATCAACATCGGCCGCGCCATGGCAAAGCAGTCAGGCCCATAGGTCTGCGCCCGCGATCTTGCGGCCTGCAGACCCGTCGGCCATTCCGACGGGCTTCGCTTTTGCGTCGCGCCATTGGTCAAAGTTCATGAAACCACCAATTTTGCGCCGGAAAGTAGCTAAGCCAAAACGTGACGCACACTCGGTCATTCTTAACATCATCCTCATCGCAGGAAAGTGATCGAGTTTGCTCGGTCGATGAGTGCTCTCCTGTAGCACGGCCACACATGTTCCTAGGGTATGAGGAGCCTCGTTCCCAGCCCTGTGCTGCATAGCTTCCCAAACTTTGGGCAAGGACTAAACGCAGAAAGAAGCCCTGGCGGCGTTGACTCGGCTTCTGCCCGAGAGGCAAAGACGTCAACCCGCCCCGGCTTGATAGGGGCTGGCGTTCGTTGGCGGCAAACCGATCAATCTCATGCATCGGGTTCCGCGCTGACCCTGATTCAAGAGATCCATTCTCCACTTAGGTCAAAATTGCGGAAACCACGATGAGGCTTCAATCGCGAGGCTTTGTCCTTGGCTTATCACCAGCGATCATCTGCCGTCTTTCTTCGAGAATCATAGACGCGGGCGAAGCTTTATTTTCCAGCACCTTACGCCGGTTTAACCCTTTGCCTTTATTGAATTCCATTTTCCGCTCGCTAACCG
>DATHOA010000043.1:0-6468 GCA_035485475.1 Steroidobacteraceae bacterium
CCTTCGAGAAATTGCTGCAGGCCTTGGCGTGATCGATGTCCGGCAGGAACTCATCACGGATCATGCCGTCCAGGGTCTCGAAGGCCAGGTAGGGGTTGATCGCGCTGCAGCCGTAGCCGATGAGCAGCGAGAAGTGATGCACTTCGCGCGCCTCGCCGGTCTCCAGCACCAGGCTTACGCGCGTGCGCAGGCCTTCGCGTATCAGATAGTGATGCAGGGCCGAGACCGCCAGCAGTGAGGGCACGGCGGCAAACTCGCGGTTCACGCCCCGATCGCTGAGGATGAGGATATTGACCTCCTCGTCCTCCACCATGCGCCGCGCCGCCAGGCGCAGCTCCTCGATGGACTTGACCAGGCCGCGCTCACCGCGGGTCGCGCGGAACAGGATCGACAGCACGCCGACCTTCAGCCCCGGTGCCTGCAGGCGCCGCACCTTGGCGAACTCCTCGTTGGTGAGGATCGGAGCGCTCAGCTCCAGGCGGCGGCAATCGGCCGGCTGCGGGATCAGCAGGTTGCCCTCCGAGCCCAGCCACACCTCCGAGGCCGTGATCAGCTCCTCGCGGATGCAGTCGATGGGCGGGTTCGTGACCTGCGCAAACAACTGCTTGAAGTAGTCGTACAGCAGGCGTGGCTTGGAGGACAGTGCCGCGAGCGCCGCGTCATTCCCCATGGAGCCCACCGCCTCGACGCCATTCCTGGCCATCGGGGTGAGCAGCACGCGCAGATCTTCAAAGGTGTAGCCGAAGGCGATCTGGCGCTGCATCAGCGTGTCGTGATCCGGCACCGGCACTTCCGGCGCCGCCGGCAGATCCTCCAGGTGCACCAGGTGCTGATCCAGCCACTGCCGATACGGGCGCTCGCTGGCGACCTGGCGCTTGATCTCCTCGTCCTCGACGATGCGGCCGGCCTCGGTGTCCACCAGGAACATGCGCCCCGGCTGCAGGCGCCCCTTGAAGAGAATGTCCTGCGGCGGCAGATCCAGCACGCCGGCCTCCGAGGCCATCACCACCATGTCGTCCTTGGTCACGTAGTAACGCGACGGACGCAGGCCATTGCGATCGAGCACGGCGCCGATCTTGCGACCATCCGTAAACGCGATACAGGCCGGACCATCCCAGGGCTCCATCAGGCTGGAGTGGAATTCGTAGAACGCGCGCAGCGGGTCATCCATCTGCTCGTGGTTGGACCACGGTTCCGGAATCATCATCATGACGGCGTGCGGCAACGAACGTCCGGCCAGCACCAGCAGCTCCAGCGTGTTGTCGAACATCGCCGAGTCGCTGCCGTTCGGATTGATGATCGGCAGGATCTTCTTCACATCGTCACTGAACACATCGGTATCGAACAGCGCTTCGCGGGCCTTCATCCAGTTGATATTGCCGCGCAGGGTGTTGATCTCGCCGTTGTGGGCGATGTAGCGATAAGGGTGCGAACGGTCCCAGCTCGGGAAGGTGTTGGTGCTGAAGCGTGAATGCACCAGTGCCAGCGCCGTCTCCATGGCCGGATCGTTCAGATCCTTGAAGTACTGCGCCAGCTGTCCGGTCGTGAGCATGCCCTTGTACACAATGGTCTTGTACGACAGGCTCGGCACGTACCAGTACTCGGCGCCATCCATCGTCGAGGCGCGGATTTCGCTGTAGGCACGCTTGCGGATCACATACAGCTTGCGCTCGAACACCGCCTCATCATCCAGCGCCGGATCGCGGGCGATGAACACCTGGCGCATGAACGGCTCGCTGGCCTTGGCCGTCTCACCGAGCGTCGAATTGTCGGTGGGGAGCGTGCGCCAGCCGATGATGCTCTGGCCTTCGGACTGGACGATCTGCTCGAAATGCTCCTCCAGCCGGCGGCGCTTGGTCGGGTTGCGCGGCAGGAAAATGATGCCGCTGCCGTAGGTTCCGGCAGCCGGCAGGGTCAGGCGCGCCTTGCGGGCGACCTCCTTGAAGAAAGCATGGGGCATCTGCAACAGGACACCCGCACCGTCCCCGGTGTTGATCTCACTGCCGCTGGCACCGCGATGATCCAGATTGCGCAGGACCTGGATGGCCTGCTGCACGATCTTGTGCGACTTGCGGCCCTTTATGTCGACAACGAAGCCGACTCCGCAGGCATCGTGCTCGAATTGGGGATCATAAAGGCCCTGCTTGCCAGGACGCATGTGCGGCTGGGCCTTCGGTATGACCGACACCTTTTGAGCACCGGTGCCTGGCCCCGGCGCAGTCCTGCCTGACTTACTCATGCTTTCCCCCAAAACCCAAGCAGCGCCTTGCAGCGCCCGTCTGCGCACCAAAGCCTGGGAAGGCTCAGGAGCGGCTGTCCCAATCGGACCTTTTGCCGGACCGAAACGCGGTCCGAACCCCTAACAATATCATCACCGATGCGACCATTGGTATGGAGTTTGACGCCCGCGTTATCAAGCGAGTTGGGCGGCCCCGGGGGCCCGGTCGGGTTGGTGCGCGAAGCGAGCATCGTTCGAATATTGCCGACTCGAGGATGCGGGTCAATTCAATGCGCGCCGCGCGGCAGATTCGCCCTGTTTCGGGACGCGCCGGCGCCGCTTTGCACAGCCTCGGGGCACACGCCCGGGCGGAACTGCTAATGTCGTCAGATGCGCCACCAGCAGCCCCTGTCCATCGCCGCGGACCACCCCGTATTCGCGGGTCACTTTCCCGATGCGCCCGTGGTGCCCGCCGTGCTGCTGCTGTCAAAGGTGCTGGATGCCGCCGAACAATGGCTGGGCGCACCCGTGCGGCCGCCACGCCTGCGGCAGGCCAAGTTCCCGGCCCCCTGGCTGCCCGGCATGCAGGTCGTGGCGCTGCTCGAACGCGAGGGCCCGCAGTTACGCTTCGAAGTCCGGACCGACGATCAGACCCTCGCACGGGGTGTGTTCGATCTCGAGGAGCAGGGTTGATGCGAACGGCGCGCTGGCTGGCCGCGGCCGTATCGCTGACTGCGGCCGCGGCGTTCGCGGCACCGGATCCGGATGCGCTGCTGCAGCGACTGGCGCGACCGGCCCCCGCGACCACGGCCTTTGTCGAAGTCCATTTTTCGCCCCTGCTCAGCCGGCCCCTGATTGTGTCGGGTCAGCTGCAGTACGACGGCCCGGACTCCCTGGGCCGCACCGTGGAGAAGCCTTATTCCGAACACACCGAAATCCATGGCGATGCAGTGAGTGTCACGCGTGGCAGCGGCAAACCGCGCACCTTCTCGCTGCAGCGCGCGCCGGAACTGAAGACGCTGCTCACGAGCTTCACGGCGCTGCTGGGTGGCAATCGCGCGCAGCTGGAACGCAATTTCAATCTCACCGTGGACGGTGACGACGCGCACTGGTCCATCGGCCTCACACCGCGCGATGATCGGGTCAGCCAGCGCGTCACACGGATCACGGTCACGGGGCAGGCCGCGCACCCACGCTGCATGACCACCAGCGCACCCGACGGCAGCGTGACCGTCATGCTCATGGAAGAGGCCGCGAGCAACCCCGTGGCACCGGACGTCGATCGCGCCGGCCTCGACAAGGTATGCCACTGAAGCCGGCCCAGCGCGGCGCCGCGCGGATCACGGCGCTCCTGTGGCTCGCGTTGCTGGCCGGTGCCGGACTCCTGATCCATCACAGTCTGCGCATCAGCGGTGACCTGCGGCTGTTCATGCCCGCGCCCCACGACGCCGTGGGCCGCCTGCTGCTGGATGAAGTCAGCGAAGGGCCGGCGGCCAAGCTGCTGCTGCTGTCCATCCATGGGGCGCCCCCCGCAACGCTCGCGGCCACCTCGGAAAACTTAAGCGCGGCGCTGCGCGCCGACCCGGCCTTCGGGTTCGTCAGCAATGGCGAGCAGCGCCTGGACATGGTGCCCGATGCCTTGCTGCCCTACCGCTACCTGCTCTCCCCGACGCTCGATACCGATCACCTGGACGCCCCCTACCTGCGCGACCAGCTGCAGCAGCGCGAACAGGATCTTGCCTCGCCCGCCGCCACCTTGCTGACTCCGCTCCTGCCCCGCGATCCGACCCTGGAGCTGCTCAAGGTTCTCGAGAGCTGGGAGCCGGCCCAGCAGGCCCAGCAGCTCTTCAACGTGTGGTTCAACCCCGGCGGGGACGCCGCGCTGCTGATCGCGCAGACCCGGGTGGCCGGTTTCGATCCGGCCGGACAGCAACTGGCGATCGATGCGTTGCGACGGCACTTCGAGGCCGTGCGCACCAGCCCGGCCGTGCAGCTGACCATCAGCGGATCCGGCGCATTCGCGGTGACCATGCAGGCCCGCAGCGAGGCCGATGCCCGGCTGGCCGCCATCCTCGACTCCGTGGGCATGGTGCTGCTGATGCTGGTGGCGTACGGCAGCATTCGGCGGGTACTGCTGGGCGCGCTGCCGCTGGCCACCGCCGGCATCTGCGGCCTGGGTGCGGCCGCCGCGCTGTTCCACAGCGTCCATGGCATCACCATCGCCTTCGGCTTCACCCTCACCGGGGTCGCACTCGACTACCCCATCTATCTGTTCAGCAATGAGCAGCCCGGGGTGCAACCGGTGACGGTGGCGCGCTTCATCTGGCCCACCCTGGCCACGGCCGTCGCTGCGGTTTGCATCGCCTACCTCGCCTTCCTGGTCTCCGGGGTGCTCGGCCTGGCGCAGCTGGCTACCTTCAACATCGTGGGACTGGCTGCCGCGGGCCTGTGCACCCGCTACCTGCTGCCACGACTGCTGCCGCTGGGCGCGCGCGATCATGGCGCCGGCCGGCTGGCGACGGGACTGGCGCAGCTATCGGCGCGCCTGCCGCCCTTGCCCTGGCTCGCGCCCCTGATCGCGGTCGTCGGCCTGGTCGCCGTGATCGGCATCCCGGGCCCCTGGTGGGACACCGATCTGGGGCACCTGACGCCCGTGCCCGAACCGATGTTGCGCGAGTACGAGTCCCTGCAACAGGATCTGGGCGCGCCCGATGTGCGCTACCTGCTGGCGCTGCAGGGGCCCAGCCCCGATGCCGTGCTGACGCGCGAAGAAGCGCTCGCCGCGCAGCTGACGACCCTCACCGGTGAGCATGCGATTGGCGGCTTTGACCTCGCCGCGCGCTACCTCCCCAGCGCCGCCGTGCAGCGGCGTCGCCAGGCCGCCTTGCCCGACGCCGCCAGCGTGCAGCAGAGCCTGGACCAGGCGCTGACGGGCATGGCCTTCAAACCCGGCCTGTTTGCGCCCTTTATCGCCGACCTCGAACGCGCCCGCAAGCTGCCGCCGCTGTCCGTGGACACGGTCGCCAGCACTCCGCTGGCCCTGACCGTCGGCGGCCTGCTGCAGCAGCGGGATGGGGGCTGGACCGGGCTCGTGACGCTCACCGACGTACGCCAGCCCGAAAAGCTCGCGGCCCTGGCCGCGGCCTCCGCCGGCAATTTCCAGATGCTGGATCTCAAACAGGCAGCCGAGGACCTGGTCGCGCACCAGCGGCAGCGCATTCTCGCAAGCGTTGCCGCCGCCGCCGTGCTGCTCATGCTGGTCGTCGCCGCAACCTGTCGCTCCTTCCGGCGCATGGTGCGGGTCGTCACCCCGATGACGCTGTCGGTACTGGTGACGCTGGCGCTGCTGCATGGCGCCGGGGTGACGCTGAACCTGTTCCATGTCATCGCGCTGGTCCTCGCCGCGGGCCTGGGCCTGGACTACGGACTGTTCCTGGAGCGCGCCAGTGCCGACGCCGCGGCCCACCGCCGGGCGCTGCACGCTGTCACGATCTGCGCCACGGCCGCCTGTGTCGTGTTTGCAGTTCTCGGCAGCTCGACGCTGCCCGTTTTGCGCTCCATCGGCATCACGGTAGTATTGGGTGTCGCCAGCAACTACCTGCTCGCGCAGTTGTTGATCCGTCGCCAGGACCCGCGATGACGCTCGCGGATCGTGACTTCATCACGCAGCTGATCCCGCACCAGGGCGCGATGGCGCTGCTCGACGGGATTGAGAACTGGACCGAGACGATCATTGTCGCCACATCCTCCACCCATCGCCGCATGGATCATCCACTGCGGCACGACGGCCGGCTGCGCGCCGTGCATCTGTGTGAATACGGTGCCCAGGCCGCGGCCTTGCACGGCGGCCTGGTCGCGCGTGCGGCCGGCACCCGCGCCGCGCCCGGCTACCTGGTGTCGCTGCGCGGTGTCAGCTTCGCCTGCCAGCACATCGATGATCTGGCGGGCGACCTGCAGATCCGTGCCGAACTGCTGCTGCTCGACAGTGGCAGCTGGCAGTATTCCTTTGCGGCCTCGCATGCCGGGGACGTGCTGGCCAGCGGCCGTCTGGCCATCATCCGGCGCAAATGAGCAGATTTAGCCGTTGCGTCCTGGTCGCGCTGGTGCTCCTGAGCAGCTCGCGCGCCAGGCCTTAAGTGCCATGCACATCGAACTCGATGACCTGTCGCGCCCGGAAATTCATGCGCTGCTGAGCGAGCACCTGCACAACATGTATGCGCTGTCCCCGCCGGAGAGCGTCCACGCCCTGG
>DATHOA010000044.1:0-16235 GCA_035485475.1 Steroidobacteraceae bacterium
GCCAAGCGAGGAGCCGATGATGCCGGAGGCCGCCGCTGGCGCGGGCGGCGGCGGCGCGGCCGGTGCGCGCGCGCCCGCACGCCCAGGGGCGGCGTTGCCGATCGAACCCGCCGAATTTCCAATGTCATCGACCCGATTGACGATTTTTGCGGCCGGCGCGATTTTCTGTTTGATCACGCGAATGGTCTGCGGGGCTTCGCCATACCAATACTGGGCGGGCTTCCACAGCAACGTCGCCAGGCCACCAATCAGGCCGAGGGCGACGGCCAATATCACCAGCGCGCTCAAACTGCGGGGCACGCCCCGTATGTACAGCGCCTCGACCGGGCCCGACAGCACCAACGCCAGCAGCAACGCCAGGGCAATCGGGATGAAGGCGTAGTGGGCGAAGTAAAGCAGCAGCCCGAATCCGCCCAGTGCCAGAATCTTGCACGCGCCGAGCTCACTGACGTGCAGGGGAGTCGCTGTGGCGCGTGTGCCGGTTATCCCGTCATCATTCATATGCCATCCGCATCAGGGATGCTCGTCCCGTAGTTTCCCGCCAAGCGCCGCGGTCAAACAGGCTATGAACGCCCCGATTGCCAGCGCGAGCGCCGTGAAGATCGCCGTCTTCGCGGCCGCCTTGCGTGCCGCATCGGCACCCGCCTTCACACTGTCCTTGGCCTGGTTTGCAGTGCTGATGAAGTCATTGACCCGGCTTTGGGCTTCCTGCGCCGAAACGCCGGTTCTGGCGGCCACCAGACTTGCCAGATAGGCCCGGTCTGCATCCGAGACGGTGCCGTCGCTGGCGACGGCCTGCACGATTACATGGGTGACTTCAGGGCGTACATCCGGTCCATTTTGCGCAACCGCTGCGGAGGCGTCGGACGGGCGCAACAACCGGTCAAGACCGTATACATAAGACGGTGTCGCGGTCCCGGCCGCGCCCTGTGCCGCACTGGCGGCGACACTTGTTGCAATATGCGCCCCGCCGCTAAGCGCGGACAGGGCCGAGGATGCCAGCACGCTGGCCACCACCACGGTTGCCACGGCCCAAGTGACGAATCCATGCGCGGTATCGCGGAAGAACACCTCGTGCGGATGGGTACCGTGCCATCGCGAGCGCAATCGCCCGGCAATGTAGCCACCCGCGGCCGAGGACAGCCATTGCATGACGATCAGCCAGATGGCCGTAGTCACCGCGAACGTCGTCATTGAAATGCCCTGGCCGTCCCAGGGCGAGATCGAAGCAAAACCAAGTCCTGATCCAAGCGCGAATAAAACCAGTGACACCGAAACTGCGGCGAATGCCCCCGCGATGATGGCCGACCAGGAAGCCGTCGACTTTGCCGGAGCACCCGCCTGATCCATTACATCGACCGGAAATCGTGGAGCTGATACGGATTGCATGACGGCTCCTTGGTTTCAAACGTGTGAGCACATGGCCAGTAACAGAATGATGGGAATCGGCACGCCGAGCAGCCAGAGCAGAATTCCGCGACCCATGATGGTTACCCCTCTATTTAAACGTCGTTAGCACGTGTGCGACCGTACGCTGTGCCGTAGCCTTCGTTACACCTTCGTAACACTTGATCGCCGGTAGGTTGAGTCCCACGCGGCAATCCGGCTACCGCAACTGCACATGCCCGAAGTGCTGTCCTAGGCTTAAAACCCAGCAGTTTCATCCGCAGGAGACATCCATGAGTGCCGAAAAACCGCCCGCTGACCAAACCAAGGATCAATCGAAGGTTCAGGGCGAAGGAGACTATGAGTCCGCACGCCGCTTCCGTAAGGATACGCAGGACTTTTTGAAGAAGGCTGATGTGCCGGATCTGGCAAGGCGCGCGGCGCCGCATTCAAAGGCAGAGGAAGACGAACTCAAGAAGGCCGAAGAAGTGGGCCGGTCGCACCGAGCCGATACCAAGGGATCCACCACGAAATGAAGGTCGCGAGTGCCAGCCGGCTGAATGGGTGGTTGAAAATGCTCCACTACGCCGCGGTATTCACGATCATTTCACTGACCATGATCATCATGGGGTTTGGAAGTATCCTGGCCTCGCTGTGGCAGGACAACGATTGATGTTACGCTGACGGCCTCGTGCCACGAGGACCGTACATGCACCGCGCCTTTGATATTGCAATGCGCTTGGTCAGTAGCCTGATCGGCGTCGTGATGATCGCGGTCGGTGGCATTTGGATGCTGCAGGGGCTGAACCTGGCCTTCCGGGTCGGCTTCATGGTCGGCGACAGGCACTGGACCGTCTATGGCGCGATTCTGGCTCTGGTAGGCATTGCCCAAGTGTATTGGAGCAACTCACGCCACGCGCGCAGCTGATCCTCCGGACCGCACGCGCCGAAGTTGCGGCTAGCCTCCGGACAAAGCCGCCTGGAACTGGGTGCTCTGCAACATCGAACTGACGGTGTTGACGATGGCGTCTGAGAGACCCTCATAATAATTCTCAAGTTTGTAGGAGCGGCCAAAGCGGCTCGCATCTCCGGAGGCCAGTCCGCTCCACAACGTACGTCCATCGCGACTCACGACCGTGAGCCGCACGGCCACTTCCGATTGGTAGGTATTCGTCTCCCGCACGAAGAACTGGCGTACTTCGCCCTTGATGGTGACCGCGCCGTCACTGTCGACCGTCTTCAGACCGGCCTTTTGAAACAGCTCGCGCATGTGGTTGCCCACGAACGCGCCCACGTCATCGCTCGTCGTGACCGGTTTGGGTTGGGCGTCTTCGTCGTTCTCACCGATTACCAGCTTGTTGTCGCGCACATCCTGGAACATTTCGAATTGGATCGGCGTCTGCGACATCTGCGTCGGGCCCAATTGCAGTTCGGAGGTCGGTTTCCATTGCAGCGGCACATGCTCGAGCAGCGTGGTTTTTGCCTGAGCACTGAAGGCGACCGCACACAACACAGCAATAACTCTGGCGCGCATGAAGAACCTGCTACTGACTGCACCGAGGATTCGGGGAGGCGTTCGCTCGAGTGTACATCGCCCTGCACCTGCACCGACACTCTTGTACCATCGGGCGCTCCACCACCTCGAGGAAAGCCCTATCTGTGCCATCATCAAGCTGCGAGCCGCGGTGATTCTGGCGCTGCTATCGGCATCAGGGTGCGCAACCATCAACAAGTGGAAGCAGGAACACCACGAGGCCAGTGTGCAACGCCAGCAGAGCGAGGAGTCCGCAGCGCGCCACGGCGGATCAAAGGCTGATCGCGCGCTGCGCCTGAAGCAGGCGCAGGAGGCCGCCCGCCTGCCCCTCCTGCAAGGCGAACTGGTTGCGCAGGGCGATCCGGATTCGCTGGCTGCCGGCGCCTTGGTCGCGGGCTCGATTTCCGGATATAGCGGTAGCACGTCGCTGGACCTGGCCGCGCGCGCCGCTGCCGGTGCACCCGATCGCGCCGATCTGGCGCTCCTGCAGCTGCAGCTATGTGAGAGCACCGCCGCCTGCGATCCGCTGCCGCTCGAGCAGCATCTGCGCGCGCTGGACCCGGAAAACGGGATTGCCTGGACCTATGCCCTGCTGCGCGCGGATCGGGAGCAACGACCGGCGGACTGGGAGGCGGCCCGTGGCGGGCTCGCCCAATCCAAGCGCGTTGACCTGTACTGGAATCGCACTGTGTCGCATCTCGCCAAGGCGGTGGCCGGGAAGGCCGGATTTGATTCCGGCGCGGCGCTGGCCGGCGCAATCGGTATCGAGTCTGCCCTGATGACCGCCTTACAGCCGATATCGCGGGCCTGCCAGGCGCCGGAGCTGGAACGGCCCGGTGTGCTTGACCAGTGCCGGCGGATTGCGCTGGCACTGCGTCAAGGCGACACGAGTCTGATCGAGGCCGATGGCACCAGTCTGGCGCTGCGGCTGTGGCCCGAAGGATCCGCAGAACACCTGGAGGTCGTCAAGGAGCGGCGACTCTTACGCTATCGGGTGGATCTGATGACCCGCTACGCGACGCAGCTCAATTCCCCGCAGGCGCTGAAGGCACTGGCGGAACTGCTCCCACAGTACCCCTCGGAACAGACCGCCATGCGTGCCCTGTACGTTCGCCTCGGGTTGAAGCCGGACCCGCCTGCAGACTGGGTTGATCCCCGGCCGGACGGTTAGCGTTCGCCACTTGCGGCGCCGCAGCAGCGGCCCGCGTGGTCAAGAGGCAGCCGGGACCATGCTCAATAGACCGGCCACCTCTCAACGCGCGCGGACCGCAATCCGATCACTCCCCTTCGGTACCGATGGCGTACGCCGTCTCACCGTGCACGGCGTCATCGCCGACCTTCAGGATCGCCTCATCCATGCGCAACGGCGTGATGAACGATATGACCTTGAGGATGATGAAAGTTGCAATGACATTGTAGACGATGATGAACAGCGCGCCTTCCGCCTGCAGCACCAGCTGATGGAAGTTTCCATAGAGCCAGCCGGTGACACTGACGCCGGGTGCGTCCTTCTCGGTGCCGATGTACTCGAGCATCGCGGGGTTCGCCAGGATTCCCGTGAGCAGACCGCCCATCAGGCCGGCGCAACCGTGCGTCGAAAACACGCTCAGGGTGTCATCGACCTTCATCATCAGCTTCGTCTTCTGGAGCTTGTTCATGGCAAGCCAGGGAATAATGCCCGCGCACACCCCGATGATGATCGCGCCCCAGCCATCGACGTAACCGGCGGCGGGCGTGATGGCGACCAGGCCTGCAATCATGCCGTTGACGGCTCCGATGACGGAGGGCTTGCCATAGGCCATCTTGTCCAACAACGTCCAGACCAGCAGGGCCACCGCGGTCGCCGTATTGGTATTGAGCACGGCCGCCCCCGCGTTGGCGTTCGCGAAGTACGGGTCGCCTCCGTTGAAGCCGTTCCAGCCCAGCCACAGGATGCCGGCGCCGACGAGCACTGTCAGCAAGCTGTTTGGGGGGAAATGTTCCCGGTCCTGCTGCAGACGTGGCCCGACCATCGCGGCCGCGACAAACCCTGAGACGCCGGCGGCAAGGTGGATGACATAGCCACCCGAGAAGTCCGCGACCCCCAGGCTGGCCAGCCAACCGCCTCCCCACAGACTGAATGCTCCCACGGTGTAGACCAAGGTCATCCACAAGGGGCAAAAGAGCACCCAGGCCCGGAAGCTCATGCGCCCGAGCACCGAGCCTGCGAGGATGATGACGGTGATGGCGGCGAATACGAACTGGAAGAACACCAACGTCGCCATCGGGAACGTCAGCGCGGGCATGCCCGCAGCTGCCGCTGGTACTGTGGCCTGACCGGTGGTGAAGGCCGCCGACAATGCCAGCATGGGTTTACCGAGGAACGGGAACCACTGGGGTCCGAATGCCATGTTGTAGTCGAACAGAATCCACACGACCAGCACGGAGGCGAACGCATACAGGGTCATGAAGGCGGAGTTGATCGCCCATTTCTTCTTGACGACACCGCCATACAGAACCATCAATCCAGGGATACTTTGCAGACCCACGAACGTCGCGGCAGCCAACTGCCACGCGTTGTTGCCGCTATCGAGCCACTTTGGTGAAGGAAGCAACATTGATCCATCCTCCCAGTCTTACTTAAGGTTTTTTCGAGCGAGTGGGGACGAAGATGACCAGCAAGAAATATACTCAAACAGTCGCCATTTCCAGTGTTTGCACCGCTGCAGTGCGACACTTTCAACAACCTTGCAGGTTGCGGCGCTGCGGCACTTGATATATCAACTCCAAGTGCTCAATATTTATCCGATATTGAGAGAAGCGGATGGAGTAGCCGGCGTGCAGTTGAGTTTTCAACCTGGAAAATATTTTCTCTGGACCCGCTGGATTGGCGCTGCATTGATGAGCACCGGGGCGCTGGCGCCGCCCTGCTTTGGTGCGCAGAGCCCTGAATCAATCTTCAATTGCACCAATCTGGCGAGCGGTGCCGGCTGGCAGATCAAGATCAACTTTCACGCGAGTACCGTGGATTCAAATCCGGCGCGGATCAGCAACAGCACAATTTCCTGGCACGATCCCACCGACGGCGGCAACTACTCGCTGGATCGCAGTACCGGAAATCTCACCGTGGTCATTGCCTCGAGCACCGGCGGCTACTTCATCCATGATCGCTGCAGGCCTCGGGGTTGACGGCGGCGCGCAACCAGGCCATCAGAACGAGCGTCGGCTTCTACTCGGCCGCTGGTCCACGTCCCAACAATCAGGATTTCGCCGGGGCGGTATTCGGGGCTGACCTCCCCGAACCCCGCCGCGATGTCGTCGCGGCGCTCGCCGATGGCATCGGCAGCGCCAAGGGTGGTCGCGTCGCCGCTGAAACCGCGGTGCGGGGCTTTCTCGATGGAATGTGCGATCTTCCCGAAAGCACCGAGGTGCAGCGCGCCGCGGCGCGGGTCCTGGATGCACTCAATGCCTGGATGCATTCCCAGGGCACCCGGGACCCGAGCCTGGCCGGAATGGGCTGCACCTTTACCGCGCTGGTGCTGCGTGGCCGCCTGGCGCACGTTGTCCACATCGGTGACTCGCGCGCCTATCGACTCAGCGGCGACCGCCTCACACAGCTGACGACCGATCACGCGCGCGTAACTGGCACGGATCACTCAACCACTTTGTACCGGGCGCTGGGCGTGGAATCCGCGCTTCGCCTGGAATACACCGCCCTGCCGATGGCGCGTCACGATCGGTTTGTGCTGTGCACGGACGGCCTGTACGGATGGGTGACCGATGAGACCATCGCCGATATCCTCAGTGAGCGCTCAGCCCCGGCCGATACGGCCCGCGCCTTGGTCAAGATCGCGATTGAATCGGGAACCCGTGACAACTGCACCGCGTTGGTCCTCGATGTCCTGGAACTTCCCACCGCAGAACTGTCGACTCTGGCCACGGCCACGCCACTGCCGATCATCCCGGTGCCGCAGGGCGGCGAGACACTCGATGGCTTCGTGCTCAAGACTTTGCTCTCCGATGGGCGCTATGCGCGCTTGTTCGCGGCCACTGACGAAGTCGAGGGCGGTGACGTCGTCCTGAAGTTCCCGAAGCCGCAGGCCAGTGAAGATGCCGAGCTGCGTGGCGCCTTCGAGCGCGAAGCCTGGGTGGGCACACGGGTGCACAGCCCGGGTCTGGGTCGAATCATCGAACTGGCGCAGGGGCGGCAGTCCTGTCTGTATACCGTCATGCCGCTGTACGTAGGCGAGCTCCTCGAGACGCGGCTGACCCGCCCGCCATCCGTGGGACTCGAGCAAGGTCGCGACATCACCATCCGGCTCGCCGGGGCGGTTGCGACTCTTCATCGCGATGGCATCATCCACCGGGACATCAAGCCGGACAACGTGATCCTCGAGCAGGACGGCGCGCTCAAGCTCATCGATCTTGGCGCGGTTCGTATCCGCGGGCTCGAAGACTCATCGCCCGAGCGGATTCCGGGGACGCAGGCCTATGTGGCACCCGAAATGTTCACGGGCGAACCGGGTAACGAGGCGACCGATATCTACGCCTTGGGGGTCACGATGTTTCGCACCTACACCGGGGAGTTCCCCTACGGAAACTCTGATGCAACGAGCTGTGCGAGTCGCGATCGCCCGCTCGATCTCACCGTGTTGCGTCCCGATTTGCCGGCATGGCTGCAGGCAACCCTCGGGCGCGCGATCGCCCGTGAACCGGCGCAACGATTTCGCGACATGGGTGAATTCGCAGCCGAAATGGCGGCTGGCCCGGCGCGCGCACCGTTGCTGACGCGCCGCTCCCGGACACTTTACGAGCGCTACCCCCTGCGATTCTGGCAGGCGCTCGCCGCCATGCTCGCACTGGCGCTGCTGGTCTCGCTGCTTCGACGTTGACCTCCACGGCCAACGCACCACCGGGCTGTACCTACGGTGCGGGCGCGGGCTGCAGGTGCGATCCAACGACCTCCACGTCCACGCGTCGATCCGGCTGCAGACAGGCGATCAGTTCAGGGGTTCGCCGCTGGCCCTTGCACTCATCGGGCTTGGTGACCGGGTCTGATCCGTCAGCGCCTTGCGCCATGATCTTCGCTTCGGGGATTCCCGCAGTTTCGATCAAGTAGGACTTTACGGCCTCGGCCCGGCGCGTTGACAGCTTCAGGTTGTATGCACGTGATCCGATCCTGTCGGCGTATCCGGTGACCGTGATGACATCGAACTGGTCGCCGCGCAGCTCCGCGGCGAAGGTGTCGAGCCCCTGCTTGCCCGCGGGTTTGATGACTGACTTGTCGAAATCAAAGAGCGAGTCTGCCGAGAAACTCACGCGCTTGCGCGAGGGTGGCGGGGGTGGTGGCGGCGGGGGCGGCGGCGGCGGCGCGGGCTCGACTGCTGCTACCGGCGGCGGCGGTGGTGGCGGTGGTGGTGGCGGGGGTGGTGACGTGGCGCCGAATCGATACAGGACACCGAGCGTGAACAGATCGACATCGCCCAGATGGCCCACGGCATCATCGACCCGATAGCGCTCCGCCTCGGCACGTACACCCCAGGATCGGGTTATCGCGTACTGCAGACCCGCACCGAACTTGTAGTTGGCCGCGTGCCGGCTGCGATCGGGATCCGGCACGACCACGGACCCGGAGCCTGCGAAGGTGTCTGTGGCAAATGCGTAGTTCACCCCGATGCGCGCGAAAGCCGCGAACTTTTCCGTGAACGGCAGCAGGCCGACCAGGTCGAAGTTGGCGCCGCGCAGCCTGATGTCGCCCTTCAATGCGCCCGGAGGCAGGGTGTCGGCGGTAAATCCGAATTTGCCCAGATCAAAATAACCGCTCTCCAGGGCCAGGTACTTGTCGATCTGATAGCCGCCGAATGCTTTGAAACCGAAATGGTGGTCATCATCGTTGATGGCCGTAGTCTGGAATCCCTCGGCCAGCAGACCGCTCATGATTCGGGGGTCGTCAATTCTTGCCAATGACCCACCCGCGTTGGCCCCGATGTACCAGCCGGAGTCATCCGCCCTGGCAAACGGGCTGACGATCATGGCGAGCGTCGCGACACCCAGCATTGCAGAGGCTCTCGATAATTTCACGGTTTTCTCCAGCACGATATGCGTTGCTTAGGCACTACGGGGCGGGCACGTTGATGACCGTGTCGACCACCGTGACCGATGCGTTCAACGACATAGCCCGGCCGTTGAGGGTCACCACGGCGACACTGCCAACCGTCGAGATGGCGATTTTCGCCTGGGCAATGATGGTGCCCACCATGGTGCCGCCGCCGCCGGCGTTGATCGTGGCGGCAGAGCCGACTTGCCAGAACACGTTCTTGGCCTGGGCGCCACCGGCCAGGATGATGCTCTGCGGGGCCGCGGCTCCCGGGCCACCCACAGTGAGCGTGGTGGGAATCTGGAACACCCACACCGCATTGGCATTGCCGCCGGCGTCGAGGGTCAGATTGCCTCCCTCTATCAGGATTCCTGCCGCAGCCGTGTAGACCCCGGGTGCGAGCGTAATTCCCCCGAGATTGCCAGCAGGAGCTGCCCCGGGCGGCAGGTTCGTCATCGCCGTATACGCTGTTTGTGCATCGGCCAAAGCCTTATCCGCGATGAGGCAATTGGGCGCACTCTCGGTGGTGGTGGGTCCGGTGGTGGAATTGGTGCAGCTGTAGATCGTCCCGTTCACGGCGCCGATATTCGCCGGAGTTTCGGTATAGACATCCCCGGGCGTATCGTGGAATCCGGTAAGCGCCGAGGTGACCGTCGCGGTGGTGCCCAGATTGCCATTGATCTCGGTCAGGGTTCCGGTGTTGGTCATGCCGGCGGTACCGGCAACATCCCCGTAGGTCGACACGGTGCCGAGGACCACGGGTGGCTGGCAGTTTCCGGTCGCGGCGCCCGCGGTAAATGTCCAGGTGGCGTTGTTCAGCATGTCATCCGCCGGTATCGCAAGATCCTTCACACCGTTGGCGCCACCGACAATTTTGACCGAGTACATGCCGGGGGCCAGCGCGCTCTGTGGCGTAAACGTCGCAATCTTGCCCGTGGCCGCATCCAGCGCCACGGATGCCGCAGTGATGGAGGTCACCGCCGGGGAAGGCCCGGTTACCATAAAGTTCGCGGCAGTGACGGTAGTGGGGTCCATCCGCAGACCTGCGCCCACACTGAAAGTCGCGCCGATGGCGGCGTTCGGACAAACGCCGGTTTGTCCGGCCGTGGGGCTGGTGGATTGAACCGTGACATTCGTCGGCGCGACGGCGGCCACGGTGCTGAAGGTCCACACATAGTTACTGGCGGCCGGCAGGGCCGCCTGATTGCCCGCCAGGGCATTGCCCGTCAGATCCGTCGCCGCAGTAGTAATCGTCGCGGTATACGGCCCTGGAACGCTAAGCGGCGCCGTCGGCGTAAAGACGGCGGTGTCCGAGCCGGCCGCGTAGGTCACCGTACCTGTAGGCGAAACGCAAGGCGCCGCGCAGGTGACTGTAAAACTGGTGCCATTGATGGTGGCGACGGCCATCGACTCGGTGAAGGACGCGGAAATGGCCGTATTGACGGGTACGCCCGGAGTCGGACCCCCAGAGGTGGTGATGGGCGAGGTGACGGAGACTCTGGGTCGAGTGGTGTTCGCGGTAACGCCGGTCGTAAAACTCCAGGTGTAGGGAGTGACCAATTCCAGGCCCGTCGCAAGACTGCTGGCATTGGTGATGGTTGCCGTATAGAGCTGCAGCGGCGCCAGATTCGTCGTCAGTGAAAGTGTGGCATTCCTGCCCGCCGCATCAAGGGTCACCGTGCCGCTCGGATTGGTACACGGAGGTGTCGCCAGGCAGGTCAGTTTGAAGCTCGCCGCGCCAATCAGCGGCGCCATCGGCTCACTGAACTCGGCCGTCACCGCGGTATTGAGCGGCACGCCGGTGGCATTGTTGACCGGCGCCACGGCCGTCACCGCCGGCGGGGATGGCGCGACGTCGGCGACGCCGGTACCGAGAATGGGATCGCGATCGCCACCGCATCCTGCCAGCAACAGGCCCAGCAACAATGTCGAGATCCACGTCGAGCGTTTTGAAAGACCCAAGAATGCGGACATTGATGTTTGCTCCCGTGGACGCTCTGCACAGCGCAGCTGAATTGATCGATACTGCGTGCAGCGGTAGGCAGAGTCGGATCTGAGTCTGGTCGTGAAGTCCAGCGCGCATGCGGCTCACGCGCTGCGCACTGTGTTCCGCTGCGGTGGGAAGTTCTGTACGGTAGGCAACATTCAGGGCAACAGGCGACCCTGGCGCCTGTTTGCTACCCGATTCCGACCAGTGTCCTGCTCACTTGCCACAGCCGTTCTGCCGCCTGATCGTCCTGGGCGGCCGACGAGGGCTGCGTCAGCTTGCAGTCAATGTAGTAGCCACCGGATGCGCCTTGAACGTCCGCGCAACTCGCAAGATACACGAGGGTCTGTGCGCCTTTGCGCGGCGAGCGAATGAATGGTGACATCAAGCGGAAGATGCTTCTGGGAATGGCTCCCATGTCGCGCGCAATGCTCGTTCGGACAAACCCCGGATGCAGGCAGGTAGCAGTCACCGCGGTGCCTTCGAGACGCTTCGCCAGGGCACGCGTGAACAGAATGTTCGCCAGCTTTGATCTGCCGTAGGCGCCCATCCCCGAATATTTGCGCATCGTCTGCAGGTCGGCGAAATCAAGCATCGCGCCGCGATGCGCGTTCGAGGCGGTGGT
Organism: Steroidobacteraceae bacterium; assembly: GCA_035485475.1. Classification (GTDB taxonomy): domain Bacteria; phylum Pseudomonadota; class Gammaproteobacteria; order Steroidobacterales; family Steroidobacteraceae; genus DAIDKA01. The sequence continues at coordinate 11,609 of DATHOA010000044.1, forward strand.
GACGATGCGTGCCTGCGAAGCGCTTTTCAGGCAGTCCAGGAGCAGGTGTGTGAGCAGGAACGGTGCCAGGTGATTGACCGCGAAAGTCAGCTCGTACCCCTCCTTCGACACGGTACGGTTCACGAACATGCCGCCGGCATTGTTGATGAGCACATCGATATACGGGGTGCGCTGCATGACCGAGGCGGCAAGTCGCCGCACGTCGGCGAGCGAGCCGAAATCGGCAGGGAGAAATTCGATCGCCGGGTTTCGGCTGCGCGCTATGAGCTGTGCGACGGCGCGCGCTCCTTTGTCCGGATCGCGTCCGTGAATCAGCAGCCGCGCGCCCTGCAGCGCCAGAGCATGGGCGGTCTCCTTGCCGATTCCATCCGTTGCGCCAGTGATGACGCAGACTCTGTCCTTCACGGTCCGGGAAACGCTGCGGCCAATGTCTGCAGGTCCTGCGGCGTGAGTGCCACTGAAAGCGCCAGCGCATTTTCCTTGGCATGCGCGGGGGAGCCGGATTCGGGAATTGCGATGACTTTCCCGCTGCGGAGGACCCAGGCCAGCGCCACGGCGGCGGCCGAGCACTGGTGGGCAGCGCCGATCTGCGCCAGCGTGCTGTCACGTACCACCAGATTGTTATCGCCGCCGAGCGGAGAATACGCCATCACCGGCACATTGTGCTGCGTGCACCATGGCAGAACGTCACGCTCAATGCGGCGGTTGTGCAGACTGTAAGCGACCTGGTTCGTCGCGCAACGATCACCGCCCTTGACACGGAACAGATCCTGCATTTGACCCAGATCGAAGTTGGAAACGCCCCAGGCGCGAATCTTGCCTGCCGCGCGCAGTTGTTCGAAGGCCGCGACCACGCCGGAGAACTGTGCGCTGGGAACGGGCGAATGCAGCAGGTACAGATCGAAATGGTCGGTGGCGAGACGCGCGAGGCTGGCCTCGCAGGCTCGCGCGATACCATCACCAGAGACCTGGTCGGCCTCCACCTTGGTGACCAGGAATATGCGATTGCGCTGACCGGCAATCACCCGACCAATGAATTGCTCGGAAGCGCCATCGCCGTAATTTCCCGACGTATCGATCAGCGTCATGCCGAGCGAAATACCGGTGCGTACCGCCTCTTCTTCGACCGCCGCTGGGTGCCTTCCCTGCCCCAGATGCCAGGCGCCCTGGCCAAGTGCCGGGACGGCAGTGCCGTCAGGAAACTGTACGGTACGCGCTGCGGCCGCTGATACCACACGCAATGAACCTAGGGCGGGTAACGCCAGGCCGATTGCCGCACAACGGGCACTGAACTGGCGCCGGCTAAGCAAATGCTTGGATTTGGTGACCATCTGCCTCTCCATTCAAGCCTGTTCGTCAATTATGCACCCGATTGCCGCCGAGGAATGTCAGCGGTGCAGACGACCTGAGCAGTCAGTTGGATGCCTGGGCTTTGCCGCAAGGGTTGGCGGCTACGCTGACGGCCCGCCACCCTGTTGGTGGCGGGCCATTTGCTTCTTGTTACCTGCGAAACGCGCCGGCCTAGAAAGGACTGTGCGCGCCCGGGAAGTCGAAGAAGTCGAACAGATCGTCCAGCGCCGGGGTATTCAGCGGTACGTACGGATTCCCCGGCAAGCTCACCGGGTTCGGGAAGTTGTCACGGCTGCGGTTGGTCACCGGCCGCAGACCCCAATTGCGCTCGATGAACTTGAGGATGGAGACGTGATCGGCGTATCGGTGCGAGATGTAGCCGGCAGCCTTCAGGTACGGGGCCACGACCAGCAACGGGATGCGTGTGCCATCACCGAAGAAGTCAACGGGTTGTACGTAACCTGAGTCGTAGTAGCCGCCACCCTCATCGAAGGTGATGAAGATCGCGGTGTCTCCCGCGTACTGTGAGCTGCGCACCAGATCGACAATCTTCTTACTGAAGCCTTCGAACAGGTCCAACTTCGAGGAGGCCGGGTGGCCGTCGACCAAACCGCTGGGCTTCACGAATGACACCGCGGGCAGATTGCCGCCCGAGATGTCGGCATACAGGCTGGTGGAGTCCTGGATGTGCGCCGCCACCAGGTCCGGGTGCGTCATGATGGAAGTGTCGTACTGGAACGGGTTGCAGATCGTGCAGTACGTATCAGGCAACTGCCCCTTGGCGGGATTGTTCATCTCGTAAGGGTCGGTCTGATAGACATTCCACTGGTCGCCGTAGTACTTCCAGGAAATATTCGCCTCCAGCAGGCTGTCACCGATACTGGGCACCGAAGACGGCGGTACGGTGAACGGTGTGTTGGCCGGGTTCGTGTCCGTGAAGGCGTTCTGGAAGCCGGCGTTCTGGCCGCCCACCACTTTCGGCTCATAGCCCGGGTTGTAATTGTTCAGCAGGTAGTAGTGGCCCGATTCGCAACGCGGTTCCACACGCTGGAACTGCAGATACTCCAGCACCGGGCCGACGCCCGGCTGGGACCGGTCCGCGCAGTTGCTGTAGGAGCCCCCGCCAAAGGGCATGGCGCCGAGACCACCGTAACCGTCTTCGGAATACCAATTGTTGGTGCCCTTGGCCGGATTGGGGTTTTCCACTTCACTCAGACCGGTCGCGCTGACCGGGGGCACCGCCGGCTTGCCGCTGTTGTTGAACCAGATCATGTCGCCGTGACCCAGCATGATGTGATTCGCGCCCGTGCCGCCGTTGACGGACTGGTGAAAGTTATCGCTCATGGCGTACTGATCCGCCAGTGACTTGAAGTACGGCACGTCCCCGTTCTGGACATTGTAGAAACCCAGAGCAGTGGAGCCTTCGCCGGTGGTCACCGGGGCGGGACTCTCGCCGGTGGTGTAGTTGGTGGCGAAGTTGGCGGGCTGGGTCGTGCCATCGGTGCCCGCACCGACGGTGGTTTCCACCCACGAAAACAGTTTGGCGTCACAGCCGGACGGGTTCTCCCAGGAGGCATGGAAAACGCTGCAGTCCAGCTGCTGCCACATCTGGTAGAAGCGGTGTACGGGGCTCGCCGCATAGTCGGTGTACTGGAAGCTCGGGCCGGTCAGCTGGAACGGACCGGGCAGCAGATTGTTGTTCTGGACGCTGCGACCAGCCCACTGAATGCGCGTATCCGGCACGCCGGCCACCAGACCGGTGCCGCCCGAGGCCAGGGAGGCGTAGTAGCTGGCATCCGGCAGACCCGTTTCGACAGCTTCAGCCAACCCCGTGCAGGAGGAGAAAGGAGCGCCCTGAAAACCGCAGAATCCCGTGAGGTTGGCCTGCGCGCCCTGCGGACCGCCGGCCAGCGGATTGGGCAGCACACCGAAGGGACGCTGCTGCGGCGGGCTCAACAGGAACGCATCGGGCGCCTTGTCGGTTGCCTGGTTCTGCTGCGCCTTGTCAAAGTTCCAACCGGGTACTGCGTTGTTGTTTGCATCGAGCGCAATGATGCCCTCGCTCAACAGGTTGTGAACCTGCTGGGGCCGGCCCTGAACCTGCTTGGGTTGATAGGTGGCGAACACGTGGTCGAAGCTGCGGTTCTCGCCGATGATGACGATCACATGCTTGATGGGCGAAGCCGTATGACCCAGCGTGCCGGGACTCGGCAGGTCAAGATCGGAAGTGGCGGCCAACACCGGCCCCACCGACAGCTGCAGCACGGCCAGCGACAGCCCTGCCACGCGCAGCGCGCTCAGGGTATGCGAGACGAATCCACGGACGTTCATGCAACACCTCCCAGTGAATGCTGCGCGCAAGCGGCGCGCAGCAAGGGTGGCCGGTGCGCATTGCAGCCGAATGAACGTTCCTTTAAAGCGCGCAGGTAGACGCTAGCGCGTCCGGGCACTGCGCAGTGGGTTGGCGTTGCGTGCCGCCTGATCGCTTTCGTAGGACGGCAGTGCGGCGGGATCCGGCGGCGGCACCGGGGCATCCGGTTCGGGCCCGTTGACAGTGGGGAAGCCCAAGCTGGGCGTTGGCGTCGCTGCGCGAGCCGGTACGACGGGCCGGACGACCCGTAGCGGTAGCCCCGCAGTGCGCCCCTGTCCAAATCCTTGATCTGGCCGCCCGATGACAGCCATTGTCGCCGCGAAGGCGGCCAGGGCAATCCCCGGAAGCACGAATCTGGCACGCATGCTGGAAGTCCCCGGCGCAACCGAATGTCGATCGGTATGTTGGGCGCTCAGTGTGACGCCTCGTTGACGGTGCCGACGCCGCGCGGCACTGTACTGATGTTTGAGGGGTGATTCATAACCAAGGTAGTGCGCAGCAATGCCACAGCAACTCTTACCAAGACTCTTACCAAGAAGGCAATTCATCGGTTCAGCGGCGGCCGCCGTGCTGTGGGCCCATGCCGAGGCAAAAATCCCTTCCGGCGGTCCGCCACTACGCCTGCTGATCCTCGGCGGCACTCAGTTCATAGGCGTACACATGACGCAGCTTGCGCTGCAGCGCGGTCATCACGTCACCCTTTTCAACCGCGGCAAGTCGAACCCCACCGTCTTTCCGGAAGTCGAAAAGCTACGCGGCGATCGCAATGGCCAGCTCGACGCGCTGCGGGGCCGCAGCTGGGACGCCGTGATCGACGACTCAGGATACGTGCCGAGGCATGTGCGCCTTTCCGCAGAGCTGCTCGCTGCGCACGTGCAGCGTTATCTCTACATTTCGTCGATATCG
>DATHOA010000045.1:0-8046 GCA_035485475.1 Steroidobacteraceae bacterium
CATCCCGAAGGGCCACACTGGACCTGCCGAAGAGATGTTTGAAGCGGTGAACGCCGGATGGATGGACCTCGGAGTCGAGGGTACGGAGCACGTAGCGGGTACGACATCCGCACGCGACGTGTTCGCGGCGGCCCAGAAGGCTGTGACGGCGTGAACCGCGACGCCCTGGATCTCCCCCGTGTCAGAGCAACTGATTTGCCGGCCTCACCGGCGGCAGCTCCGCGGTCTTGGCGCCGCTTGCCGCCAGCTGCTGCAGCAATGCGGCACTGTCCTCGTGGACGACCTTGCCCGAGCCGCCGCGGCCGTGGCCCTCGGCCAGGCCCATCGCCATGTCCACCGCAGTGTGCGCATGTACGTCCCTGATGCGCAGATCGGCGCCATGGCCCACGAGATTCTTGATCACTTCATTCCAGCCCCAGTACGCGGCTCCGTACAGGGCCGATTGGCCCCGGTCATCGATGACGTTGACGTCCGCCCCTGCTGCGACCAGCAGGTCGATGGTCGCGATCGCATCCTTCTCCGTGACGTACTTGCCGCGCGTATCGATTTCATTGGAGCGCAGCCCGGCCGCGGCCATCAGCGGCGTGACCCCCAGGCTGTTCGCGAGGTCGACCTTCGCGCCATGTGCCAGCAGCAGCTTTACCGCCGCCACATCACCGGCCTTGGCGGCACGCAGGAGCGGTGTCGTGCCGATCGTCAGCAACAGGTCCGCGCCGCGATCCGATCCGATCTGGCGAAACGGCGGGAACAGCTTCAGTTGCGCATTCGGGTTCACACCGGCATTGAGCAGCAGCTCGATCATTTGCTGGCTGGTCGTCGTATCCAGTGACGGGTGGTCGGACCGGCCGCCGTATGGCAAGGTATTCAGGTCGACGGCGGCGTACAGCGGCGTGCGGCCCCACCAGTCCCAGTGATTCGGATTCGCGCCCACCTTCATCAGGTAAACCGCCACGTCGAAGTGGAAATTCTCGGTCGCGATCAGGAGCGGCGAGATGCCGTCCGGGTCGCTCAGGTTCGGATCCGCCTTGGCCTTGATCAATGCCTGCACGCATTCCATGCAGCCCTGGCGCGCGGCATAGAGGAGCGGCGTGAGACCGCCCGGTGCTCGCCACGCAATGCGCGGTTCGGCGCTCACCTGGCGCAGGTCATGATCGATCTTCGTCGGCATGTTCGCATCGGCGCGATGGCGCAACAGCTCCCGCACCATCTCCGGCTGGCTCTCCGCGCTCGCGAAATGCAATGCCGTCTGGCCGCGTAGCTTTTCGGTCGCATCCACGTGCGCGCCATGCCCCAGCAGCAGCTCCGCGGCTTTGACGTTGCTGGTGTGGGCCACGACCATCAGTGCCGTCTGGCCATCCGCATTGGCCGAATCCGGGTCCGCGCCTGCCTTGAGCAGCAGCTGCATTAGCGCCGGATCCCCGTACGCCGCGGCCTCCGACATGGGCGTCGCGCCGTATTTGTTGGCGGTTTTTGCATCCGCATGCGCCTTGAGCAGGCGCTCGACCAGCACGCGATCGTCGCGATGCGCGGCCCATAGCAGCGCGGTGGAACCATCATCCGCCGCACCGTTCACATCGGCACCATGGTCGATGAGTGCCAGCGCCGCTTGCGTCTGGCCGCTCATCGCCAGGTCCACCAGCGCCGGATCGCTGCTTGCGGCCAGTACGGGGCCTGCGACCGTGAGTAGTGCGAGACCAAGCCAGGATTGCATCGCTAGATCTCCGTGATTTCGCCGGTGCTGTCGCCGACCTTGTCCTGCTGAATTCCGGCGCGGCGCAACATGGTGAGGAGCACGTTGGCGAGTGGCGTGTGGTCCGGATAGCGCAGGTGCTGACCGCCCTTGATCTTGCCGCATGCCCCGCCGACCAGCGCCGTGGGCAGCGGATACTGATCATGTGCGTTGCTGTTGCTCATGTTGCTGCCGTACAGAATCATCGCGTGGTCGTACAGCGAGCCATCGCCATCGGGGGTGTCCGCAAGACGCTTGAGGAACGCGGCCAGTTTCTGCGTGTGATACGTCTGGATCTTGATCAGCTTCTCGATCTTCGTCGGATCACCCTGATGGTGCGAAATCGGATGGAACGCGTCCGGCACGCCGATGAACGGATAGGTCATGCTGCTTACTTCATGCGCCATCGTCATGGACGCGATGTGCGTGAGGTTCGCCTGGAATGCGAGCGCGATCATATCGAACATCAGCGCCTGCTGCTCCGGGAACTGTTCCGGAATGCCCAGCGGCACCGCCGGCAGCTTCAGATGCGACAGGTCCTGGCTCTCCATTTTCTGCACGCGCCGCTCGACCTCCCGCACGCTCTCCAGGTAGTCGCTCAAGACCACCCGGTCGGCGGGACCCAGATCCTTGCGCATGGACTCCGCATCCGCGGCCACCATGTCCAGCACGCTGTCGTAGCGCTTGCCGAGCGCCGAACGCTCGGCCGGCGTATCGCCGCGGCCAAAGAGGCGTTGGAAAAGATTGCGCGGGTTGTACTCCATCGGCAGCGGTGTGGTCGGCGTACGAAAGGAAATCGTCCCCGAGAAGCTGCAGCCGTAGGCGCGATCGCAGACACCGCCGCCGCCATCCTGCTCCGTGGCGACTTCCAGTGACGGGAGCGGCGTGTCCTGGCCCAGATGCTGCGCCGCGATCTGATCCACCGTGACGCCGCCGATCGGATCCTGGCTCTCTTTCGGATGCACGCACGACAACCACGTGCCCGGCACGATGGCGTGCACCGCGGCACTCTCCGCCGGCCGGTTGCCCAGATTGCTGATCACCACCAGCTCTTTCTGGTACGGCCCGAGCGCTTCCAGGATCGGCGACAGTTTGAAGTCGCGGCCGACTCCGCTGGGTGTCCACTTATCCATGATCGCGCCATGCGGGAAATAGATGAACGCCATTTTCATCTTCGGCGCCGCCGCGGTCTGCGCCAAGGCGACCGTGGCCGGGATCATCGCATCCAGCAGCGGCAGCGCTATGACGGCACCGACACCGCGCAGCACGGTGCGGCGCGACAAGTGTTTCTTGGTCAGGAATATCATTGCAAAACCTCTGGCTTGCTCAGTGCGGCACTGAAACCTGAGTAACTTTCACGTCCGACTGGCCCGCACCCTGGGGCGCAGGCATTTCCTTCATCTGGAATGCAGGGCTGGCGACAATGCCGAGCAGGATCGCCGAGAAGTGATCGTGATCAGCGGCCGCATCGCGGACTATTCTTCGCACGGTCGGCATGTCGTGATAGTCCAGCGTTCGGCCCAGCGCATAGGCCATCAGGTTGCGCGTCAGCGTCTGCACGAACTGTTGCGGACGCGCCAGCAGGGCCTTGCGCAGGTCATCCGGACCTTTGACGGGTGTGCCGTCCGCCATCTTTCCTGAGGCATCGATGGCGGTCCCGGTGTCATAGTCCTTGGCGCGCCACTGGCCCACGGCATCGAAGTTCTCCAACGACAATCCCATCGGATCCATGATGCCGTGACAGGCATTGCACGAGGGCTGCGAGCGGTGCTTTTCCATGCGCTCACGCACCGTCAGGGGCCTCGCGCCCGGAATGTTTTCAACCAGCGCCGGAATCGCCGGGGGCGGCGCATGCGGCGGCGTGCCGCGGATCGACTCGAGCACCCACGCGCCGCGCAGCACCGGGGCGGTACGATTGGCGTAGGACGTGCCCATCAGAATCGCGCCCTTGCCCAGCAATCCCCAGCGCCGCGAATCCGTCAGCGTCACCTGGCGGAAGTCGCTGCCCAGCACATCGGGCACTCCATAGTGCAGCGCCAGGCGGCCGTTGACGAAGGTGTAGTTGGCACTGAGCAGATCGAGCACGTCGTGGTCCTGCAGCAGCACGCTGCCCAGGAACAGCTCCATCTCCTTCTTGAAGGCATGGCGCAGATCCTCATCGAAGGCCGGATACGCGGCCTGATCCGGATTGATGCGATCCATGTCGTCGACTTTCAGCCACTGGAACGCAAAATTGGTGACCAGGGCATTGGCACGCGGGTCGGCCAGCATGCGCTTGACCTGGGTCGAGAGGACCTGCGGCTCGTGCAGCTGATTGGCGATGGCCAGGTCCAGCAGCTTGTCGTCCGGTCCCTCACTCCACAAGAAGAAGGACAGGCGCGAGGCCAGCTCCAGGTCACTGATATGGAAGCTCGCCCCGGGCTGCAGATCGCGCGGCACGCGCTCCATCCGATACAGGAACTTCGGGCTCGACAGTACCGCGACCAGTGCATTCTCGACGCCCGTATCAAAGCTCGTACCCTGACGACCGTCCTGGAAGAAGCGCAGCGCCGGTGCCATATCCGCGTCCGTCACCGGACGCCGGAAGGCGACCCGTTCCAGATTCGCGATGATCTGCCTGGCGCAGGGCAGCTCCGCGCCTTCGTTGGCCGGGTGACAGACGAAGATCTTGTGGCGACTGGGTGTATCGCTGACGCCGGTCGGATCGAACGGGCCCGTGATCTGCAGGCCCGCGGCCCGCTCTGCGAATCCGCCGAAGCCGCCGCCGGCCGGATCCAGCGGCTGCAGCCAGTCATCGGATTCGGGCTGCTCATGCTGCACGAAGGCGACCGCAATATCGTGCGGGCCCGCGCTCACATGCACTCGCAGGGGTTGATTGCGCCGGGCCCGGGCCCCCGGCCCCGGGGCACCGGCTGGCGGCGGCCCCGCAGCGCCGGGCGCCGGGCCGCCCGCGTTCTGCTGGGATACCTGCCTGCCGTCGATGAGCAGCATCGCGGCGCCACCGCCACCACCACGGCCGCCGCCCCCTAAGTCGAACTCATAGTCACCATCGGCCGGAAAGTCGTGGCGCACCAGCATGCCGTGGGTTCCCAGCGGCAGACCTTCGATATGGGAAGCCTGGCTTTCACGCGAGGCGCGCAGGATCGCAATGCTCTTGTGGGCCTGCGGATTGCCCATCGCCAGGGCCGCGACGCTCGATGCCGCGGAAATGTATTGGTCCAGAAATGTCGGCGAGACTTTCAGCACATTGGCGATGTCATCGAAGCCATCGCTCATCGTGTCCTTGGGCAACAATGACTCCACGTCCACCGTGACGCCCAGTAACTCCTGGACCGAGCGTGCGTACTCGGTGCGGTTCAATCGATGCAGCGTCACGTAGCCCGGATCCGGATGCGCGGCATCCGCCGCATCGAGCCTGGTCTGCAGCCAGGACACGAACGAGTCGATGCGCGCCTGGGGGGGCTGCTTTTCGCCCGGCGGGGGCATGAGGCGACCCTGTAGCTTGGTGACTGCTTCTTCCCAGACCTTCCCGTCCTGGGGAATATCCTCCGGGTGCATGGTGTCGAACGCGACACTGCCCGCCCAGTCGTTCGCGTTATGGCATTTCTCGCAATAGTCGCCGAGCAGCTGCCACTTCTCGTGCGCCGCGTCCGCCGCGTTGACCGCGGTGCTGGCGGCCAGTGCGACGATGACGGGCGCGATGAGCTTCGCGATTGCTTTCATGACTACACGACTCCTTTACCCAGGAAGTCGGCGATATGACCGTAGATGCCCTGGTAGGCACTCGTGATGAACTGTTGCGGATCGCCCCACTTTGCATCGAAGTCGGCGCTCGCCTTGGCGGCCAGGATTTCACTCGCCGTCATGCCCTTGCGCATGAGGGCCCACACCTTGTCGTGCATGGCCGCCAGCATGTCGTGCTCGGCTTTCAGATCCGCGCGGGTCTGAACCGGACCCGTACCGGGAATGATGCGCGTCTGATCGTTGCTCAGATCGAGCAGCTTCTGCGTCGCATCCCGCATACCCATGATCCAGCCGCCCGTGCAGTAGTCGAGTACCGGGTAGCGAGCCACCGCCAGCACACCCCCCGCGATCAGCACATTCTGGCCGCGCAGATAGACGTAGATGTCGCCATCCGTGTGCGCCTGGCCGAGCCAGCCGTACTCGATCGACTCCGTGCCGACGGTGAGCTGGTTGGTCTTCGTATAGAACGTGCTCGTCGGGAGTGCCTGCGGCGGTCGTGGCTTATAGGTGCGGTTTTCCCACTCTTCGATGACCTCGGTGGTCAGCCACAGGCGCGTGTTCTCGTGCGCGATGATCTGCGCGCCCGCCTTGCGCAGCATCTCATTGCCGCCGGTGTGTTCCCAGTGCCAATGGGTATTGAAGACCGTGCGGATGTTTTTGCCGCCGGGCAACGCCGCCAGCACCTTGAGCAGGGCTGCCGAGTGCTCGGGCGCGCCGCTGTCGATGACCGTCAGACCGTCCGGGGTGCTCAGCGCCACCACATTGCCGCCGAGGCCGCGGATGAGCGTCACATTGGCCGTGACCTGACTTAATGTTGGCGCACTCGACGTCGGCACAGGGCCGCCCGCGAAGGCCTGGCGCGCGACCATCCCCGACAGTGCCTGGGCGGCGATCCCGCCTGCCAGCTGTTTCAAGACCTGCCTGCGGCCGGGCATAGTTCGCCTTGTCCTTAAGATTTGGCCAGGAGCAGATTTACTCTGGCGTGTGGGAGTATCACACGGGCGCCGAACCGGTCAACGCGGTCGTCTCAGGACGCCTCTGGACAGTACAGACCGCATGCAGGGCAGCCTGAAATGGGCGCCGTTTTGGGATCCCATGAGCCGCAGGGGCTCATTTTTCCCGGCTCGGGTCGTACCAGACCGCCTCGATGTTGTGGCCGTCCGGGTCATAGGCAAAGGCTGCGTAGTAGCCCGGTGAGTATTCCCGATACCCCGGAGCGCCATTGTCCCGGGCACCCGCGGCCAGCGCCGCCTTGTGAAACGCCTTGACCTGCTCCGCAGACCTCGCCTCGAATGCCAGGTGCGCGGGTTCGAATGTGTCCCTGCGGATGATCCAGAAGTCGGTGTTCTTGCCGTCGTTGAATCCGGCGCTCTCCCCGAATTCCATGTTGTTTGAATAGCCGAGCGACTTGAGGACTTCGCGGTAGAAGGTCTTGGACCGCTGATAGTCGCTTACAGGCAGACCGGTATGCGCGATCATGCTGAACTCCGCTCTATTGTGCCGAGGCCACGTCACCTTCGCCCGACTTCGGCGTCAGCGCCGCGAGCAGCGCCACCGTTGCGGCGCGGTCCGCCGGCTCCGTCTTGGCCGGTGCTGGCGCGCCGGCACCGGGCGGACGCGGCGTGCGCGCGTAGTCCAGGGCGGTCTTGCCGGTGGTGTCGCGCACGGCCGGGTCGGCGCCATGGTCAATCATGTACTTGACGACCCGGTTCCAGGCGGCCTCGGAGGCGGCAAAGAGCGCCGTCTCCCCTTCATGGTCGCGACCCTGGATATAGGCGGTCATCTTGGCGGTGTGGGTGCGACTGTTGACGATGCGGGCGTTGATATTCGCGCCATTCGCCAGCAGCAGATCCATGGTCCGCATCGCATGTTCCTGGACGTCGCCTTGGATGGGCGCCGGGCCGCCGCCGGAGCGAACCGAACCAATCATGTTGGCGACGGCCATCAGCGGTGTGATCTGGAAGACATTGGGTGCATCGACTTCGGCGCCGTGCGCCAGCAGCGCCTTCATCGCCACTTCGTCATAGCTCAAGGCCGCCACCATCAGCGGGCCGGTGCCGCCGCGCATCATGTAATCCTCGAAACGACCGCGGCCATTGCCGTTGGGCCGCATGCGCGTGAGCTCGTGATTCGGATCCACGCCCATGGCGAGCAGTCGATTGACCAGATCCATCGCCGTCGCCGTACTCTTCGGGTGCGGCGCGGTCGCGGTCGGATAGCCGGCGAAGCCCGTCGCCGCACCGAAACCGACGCGTCGGCCTGAGTAGGAATTCATGTCCACGGCGACATAAAGCGGGGTGCGGCCATTCATGTCCCAGGTGTTCGGGTTCGCACCCTTGTCCAGCAGGAACATCGCGATGTCGAAGCTGCGGTTGTCGATCGCATTGATCAGCGGGGTGATGCCATCCGGGTTGGGCTGGTTCACGTCCGCACCGGCCTTGACGATCGCCACCGCGCAGCGATAGCACCCCGAGCGGGTCGCGTACAGCAGCGCCGTGAGCCCGCCGGTCTGACGAAACTGCGCGCGCGGCTCCGAGGTCATCTGGCGCGGCCAGTCGTCATACTTCGCGCGC
>DATHOA010000046.1:0-5479 GCA_035485475.1 Steroidobacteraceae bacterium
CGTTTCAAAGGCTCGCTTCTTGCGCAGGCGTTGCTCGCTGGGCTCGCTGTCGCCCCCGCCCTGCAGGCCGCGCCTACGCGATGCGAAAATCTCATCTCGCTCAAACTTCCGCACGCGACCATCATATCGGCGAAGCCAATCATCGCGGGTCCAACGCAGATGACCACACTGTTGGGACCCGCGACGCTCGACGTGCCAAGCCGATGTGAGGTGCGCGCAGTTAGCCGGCCATCGTCCGATTCGGAAATCGGTTTTGAGCTCTGGCTTCCGCTGACTGGCTGGAATGGCAAGTACCAGCAGAAGGGTAACGGCGGATTTGCTGGTACCGTGAATCGGGCGGCATTAGTGGATCCTCTGCGTCGCGGCTACGCGGTTGCCGCGACCGATGATGGGCATGATGCGACCAAAACGCCGCAGGGAACGTTCGCTCTCGGGCATCCCGAGAAGCTCATTGATTTCAGCTACCGGGCCGTGCACGACACTTCCGAACAGGCGAAAGCGATCGCCGCCGCTTTCTACGGCAAGGCACCGGCGGCAAGCTACTTCGTCGGCTGCTCGGATGGCGGTCGGGAAGCGCTGATGGAGGCCCAGCGATATCCGGAAGATTTCAACGGTATTCTCGCTGGCGCGCCCGCCAGCGATTGGTCGCATCTGTTCACGAGCTTTGCCTGGAACGCGCTGGCACTGAGCAAAGAGCGCATTCCTATCGAGAAACTTCTGGTTATCCAGCGCGCGGTGGTTGCCGCCTGCGATGCAGGCGACGGATTGAAGGACGGACTGGTGTCTAGTCCTCTAGCCTGCCATTTCGATCCGGCCGTGCTCGCCTGCAAGGGCGCCGATGCAAAGGACTGCCTGACGTCAGCGCAACTGGAGACGCTCAAGATGCTCTATTCGGGCCCAACGAATCCACGCACGGGCGAACAACTATTTCCCGGACTCATTGCAACAGGCACTGAGGGAATGCCCATGAATTGGCCCGTTTGGGTTCTGGGAATGTCTGCAGGCCAAAGCGCCCAGGCGGGATTCGGCGCGTCCTACTTCCGTGACGTGGTATTCGAGCGGCCCGACTGGCTGCTCCGATCGATGGACTTCGATCGTGACGTGCGCATCAGCGATCAGAAGGTTGCACCCCTCATCGATGCTACCAATCCCGACCTGCGCTCGTTCCGTGCCCACGGCGGAAAACTCCTGCAGTATCACGGCTGGAGTGATTCCGCTATCGTCGCCTCCTCATCGATCCAATACTACCAGGCCGTGCAATCGTTCCTTACGACCGCTCCTGATCCGAGAAGTCCGCCGAAGCCCGTGGAAGACTTCTATCGTCTGTTCATGGTGCCAGGCATGTCACATTGCAGCGGAGGTGTGGGCCCGGTTCATTTTGGGAACGACGCCAGTGATTTCGGCACTGCGCCGGCCAGTACCGATCCGGAGCGCGACGTATTTGCCGCACTCGTGCGCTGGGTAGAGCGAGGCGTGGCGCCGGATCACATTATTGGCTCCGGTCCATCGCCGCTTGACGCCTCGAAGACGCTGACACGACCACTCTGCCCATATCCTCAGCAAGCGAGATACACGGGAACCGGTGACGTGAATGATGCCGGGAATTTCGAGTGCGCGAGTCCGCCGAAATGACCTGATGCTTCGGTCCGCCGGAGTTGCCCTGGCTGTTGCCCCAGGTCCCCGCGCCTTCACCGAAGCGTGATCTGAGGACGGCGTCAATCGTCTGGGAACGCGTGGCCAAAAGCCCACAACCCGATGATTCGAGTTTCCACGGGCGCGCGCCAGCCTACCCGATAAATCAGACGAAAATCAAAGAGTTAAGCTAATGGTGGCCAGGGGCGGAATCGAACCACCGACACGCGGATTTTCAATCCGCTGCTCTACCAACTGAGCTACCTGGCCGACTTCAGGAAGGGCGCGTATTAAACCGGCCCGGCGGGCGGGCCGTCAAGCGGCCGCTGGACCTAAGTCGTTGATTCTTGCGTCAAGTTGCCTCAGGCGGCTTGTACCCCTCCGGCTTGCTGGACCCCGCACCAAAGAAGAACTTCTCCATTTCCGCCTCCAGGAACTTGCGGGCCTTGGGGTCGACGGGCGTCAGGCGGTATTCATTCATGAGCATGGTCTGGTGCGACAGCCATTTCGACCAAGCCTCCTTCGACACGCCTTCATATATGCGCTGGCCCAGGGGACCGGGATACGGGGCGCGGTCGAGGCCGGGCGCTTCGCGCTTCAGATAAGCGCACTGGATCATTCGGGCCATCTAGGATTCCTTATCTATGCGTTCCAGCAGGCTTTTCATGGGTGCCGGCAGGCCGACGCTGGCGGGTTCGCGCGCGTTATACCAAAGGCTGCCAGGCGCATCCATGACGGCCGATGGCGTGGGAGCGGATCGATCGGAGCAGCGTACCAGCCAGGGAGTGATGGTGAGGTCGAAATGGGTAAACGAGTGCTGAATGGCGGGAAGCTCGAGGGGCTCCCCGCCCAGGTTCTGTGCCGCAAAACCCCGGGCTTCATCGGCACTGTCGAAGGCCGGCGCCGCCCACAGGCCGCCCCAGATTCCGGCCGGCGGGCGCTGGCGCAAAAAGACGCTGCCATCGGGGCGCTGGGCCAACACCATGTGAGTGTGTCGGGTGGGCCTGATCGCCCGCTTCGATTTCGCAGCAGGCAGCTCATGCTGTCGGCCCGTCTGCCGTGCGTAACATCCATCAGATACCGGACAGTGCATGCACAGTGGATTGCGGCGCGTGCACAGAGTCGCGCCCATATCCATGATGGCCTGGGTATAGCTATCGACTTGCTCCCGCGGGGTGCACTCCTCCGCGCGGGTCCACAACCGGTTGGTCGTGGCCCGGTCCGCGGGGTCACCGTCAATGCCGAACCAGCGGCTCAAGACCCGTCGCACATTGCCGTCCATGATGGCGAACCGCTGACCCTGGCTTAAGGCCAGGATGGCGCCGGCGGTGGAGCGGCCGATTCCCGGCAGGCTTTCCACATCCTCGAATCGGGTCGGAAACACCCCGCCAAATTCGTCCCGGATTCTGATCGCCGCCCGGTGCAGATTGCGGCCGCGGGCGTAGTAGCCCAAGCCCGTCCACAAATGCAGCACCTCGTCGATGGAGGCTGCCGCCAGGTGCGCCGGATCCGGGAAGCGCGCCATGAAGCGCTCGAAGTAGCCGATGACGGTGGCCACCTGGGTCTGCTGCAACATGATTTCCGACACCCACACCCGGTACGCGGTGCGGTCCTGCTGCCACGGCAGATCGTGGCGGCCATGGGTGGCCTGCCAGGCAATCAGGGCCCGGGCGAAATTTTGTGACGGAGTCAGGCTGTTTTGCACAATTTATGATCAAAACCCGATCGGTGTGTCCTATCTTAAGGCAGTGCCGACCGCCATAAAGGCACATGCGGTATCGTAGCGCTTAGGACTGAAACTCTTTAGGACCCGCGATCCATGACCTACTGCGTCGGCATGCTGCTCGACACCGGCCTCGTTTTTCTCGCCGACTCCCGCACCAGTGCGGGCGTCGACCAGATCAACAGCTTTCGTAAGACTGCCGTGTTCCAGCGCCCCGGCGAGCGCGTCATGGTGCTGCAGGTCGCCGGCAATCTCGCCATCACCCAGGCCGTGGTCACGCTGCTGCGCGAACACGAGAACAGCAGCACCCGGCCCGCCCTGGACCTGCAGTCCTGCACCAATATGTTCGAAGCCGCCCGTTGCGTCGGGGAGGCATTGCGCGAAGTGCATCGGCGCGATGCCGACTCGCTGCGCGAATTCGGCGTCGAGTTCAACGCCAGCATGATCCTCGGCGGCCAGATCCGTAACGAGGAGCCGCGGCTGTTCAGCATCTACTCGGCCGGAAACTTCATCGAGGCGCTGCCCGAGACCACCTATTTCCAGATCGGCGAGTCCAAGTACGGCAAGCCCATCATCGATCGCGTGATCCGCCGCAGCAGCAGTTTGAACGAGGCCACCAAGTGCGCTCTCGTGTCGATGGATTCGACCATCCAGTCCAATCTGTCCGTCGGCCTGCCGCTCGATCTCGTGATCGTGCGGCGCGACCAGTTCTGCGTGGCGCGGCACATGAGCATCGATGCCGACAATGTCTACTTCCGTGGCATCCGCTCGCGCTGGAGCGCCGCGCTGCGTGAAGCCTTCGTGGAATTGCCCGATCCGGACTGGCTGTCCGATCGCACGGTCGAGCGCCTGCCCAGCGGTACGGTCACCAAGCTGCCCGGCAGCTGATCGCGCTCACCACTTTACGATGGGCGGCAGGCTCATCAGGTACGCCTCCGGATCCGCATCCGTGGCAAAGCCGAACTTGGTGCCCCGGTCGTACACGAGATTGAATTCCACGTAGCGACCGCGTTTCAACAGCAGCTTCTCGCGGTCGCTGTCCGTGTACGGCATGCGAAAGCGCCGCTCGACCAGGGTCGGATAGACGGTCAGGAACGCCTCGCCCACCGCCCGCACCAGGCCAAAATCGCGCGCGGTATCGCCGCTGGCCAGATTATCGAAAAAGATTCCGCCCACGCCGCGCGGCTCCTGGCGATGCGGCAAAAAGAAATACCGGTCGCACCAGGCTTTGTATTCGGCGTAGGTCTGCGGACCGTAGCTGTCACAGGCACCGCGCAGAGCCGCGTGGAAATCTGCCGTGTCCGCATCGAACGGGAAGGTCGGCGTCAGATCCGAGCCACCGCCAAACCAGGCGTGGCTGGTGCACAGGTAGCGCAGGTTCATATGCACCGCGGGCACGTACGGATTGGTCATATGCGCCACCAGCGAAATGCCGCAGGCCGTGAAGCGCCCCTCCGACTCCTGGGCGCCGGCCACCTGGTTGCGGAACTGCGGCGGGAACGAACCCCACACGTGGCTGAAGTTCACGCCCACCTTTTCGAACACGTCCCCACGCATCAGGCGACTTTCGCCACCGCCCTGCAGGCGATGCCCTTCGGGCTTGGCCCAGGGCCGGATCGTAAAGCGCGCGCTGTCTTCGAATGATTCGAAACGGGCGCAAATGCGCGCCTGCAGATCACGAAAATAAGCCGCGGCCGTCGGCGCGAAGCCATCGGCGCCCGCTGCCGTGCCCGCCTCGCCCTGCGCCGCTGCGTTCACGCCGCGCCCCGCGCCGCGCGCGACGTGCGCGCATGCACATGATCAATGAGCCGGGCGACGGCATCCGGATCCGTGTCCGGCCAGATGCCGTGACCTAGGTTGAAGATATGGCCCGGGCCGGGGCCCGCTTCGGTGAGCACGATGTCGATCTGGCGCTTGAGCTCCTCGGGGGCGGCGAACAAGGCCGCCGGGTCCAGATTGCCCTGCACCGCCTTGTCGGCGCCCAGGGTCCGGCGCACCACGCCCAGGGGCGAGCGCCAGTCCACGCCGATGACATCGACATCCAGTGCGCGCACTTCTTCCATCAAGGCCGAACCCTGGTTGGCGTAGTAGATCAACGGGACGCCCAAGGTTCGCAGTGCCCCC
>DATHOA010000047.1:0-11328 GCA_035485475.1 Steroidobacteraceae bacterium
CTTCTGGGCCTCCGTCGCGGTTGGCGCCTTGAGAATAAGCGCTGCCTGGCGGATGGGCGCGAGCGGATTGCGCAGCTCGTGCGCGAGTGTGGCCAGGAATTCGTCCTTGCGCCGATCCGCTTCGCGAAGCGAGGTTTCGGCGCGCTGCCGCACCAGTATCTCCTCGCGCAGGGCTTCCTCGGCAATTTTGCGCTGGGTGATGTCCCGCGCTATTTTCGAAGCGCCGATGACGGTACCGTCGGCATCCTTGATGGGGGAGACGGTCAGTGACACGTTCAAAAGGCTGCCGTCCTTCCTCACGCGCACGGTCTCGAAGTGTTCAACACGCTCGCCACGCCGCAGTCGCTGCAGAATAGTGGCTTCCTCATCGATATACTCCGGCGGGAACAGCACCGTGATCGGTTTGCCGATGATCTCCGCCGCGGTGTAGCCGAACATCTGCTGAGCACCGTCGTTCCAGCTCGAAATGGTGCCATCGAGAGTCTTGCTGACGATGGCATCGTCCGACGATTCGATGATCGCGGCCAGATTGCGGCGTATCTTGTAGGCTTGTGCCTGTGCATCACTCAGGGCCTGCTCGACCCGCTTGCGGTCAGTAATGTCTTCGATGATGCCGATGAAGCGCTGGGTGTCAGTACCCGTTTCGCTCAGCGGCGTAAGCGTCGTACGTCCCCAGATTTTGGAACCATCCTTGCGAATATAGCGAGCCTCGAAGGCACAGTGCGGAACCGCACCGGTGAGCAAGGCGGCAGTCTGTGCCTGTGTTTCAGCAAGCTCGTCGGGGTCGGTAACCTGCACAAACGTCAACCGGTGCAGTTCTTCACTCGAATAGCCGAGGAGGTCGCAAAATCTCTGGTTCACCTCTACGAGCTGGCCACTCGCGTTCGCGACGACGATGCCCACCGCGGCCTGGTCGAAAGTCGCACGCAAACGTCCCTGCGTTGCCCGCAGGGCGATCTCAGCTGCTCGCCGCTCGCTCACATCATGGAAAACCATCACGGCACCGGCGAGCTTGCCGCGCGTGTCGCGAATCGGCGCCGCGCTGTCCTCGATTGGAATCACACGGCCATCCTTCCCGATCAGGGCCGTATGGTTGGCGAGGCCAATGACCCTTTCAGTCTGCAGCACTTTGCCGATGGGGTTTTCGACTATCTGCCGCGTGTGCTCATTGACGATGTGAAACACCCGTTCCAGCGGCTCACCTTTGGCCTGACTGGAACTCCATCCGGTCATCGTTTCGGCAACGGGGTTCAGGTAGGTGATCCTGGCGTTGATGTCCGTGGTGATGACTGCATCCCCGATGCTGGCCAGCGTGACTTCAAACCATTCGCGCTGTTGTTGCAGCTCCTCGGTTTGTCGCTCCAACACTTCCTTTGCAGCGAGCAGCTCACGTTCGGCACGCTGGCGGGCGATGCGGATGCTTTCGGCATTCTTGAGGGCAGCCGCGCTCAGCCGCGCGTCTTCCTCTTCATCCAGGTCCATCAACGCAACCCTAAGGCAGCGGCCGCAAGCGCGGTGCCCTCGACGCGTGCGCGAATTTTCGCGAACGCGGTGTCACGGGTCGTTGACGTGTCGTCACAGAACGGCGAGAACCCGCAGTCGTCAGTGGTACCGAGTTGCTCGATGGGGATGTACTCGGCGGCCTCCAGAACACGATCGCGGACTTCCTTGGGTGTTTCGATGCGGGCGTCAATTGGCGCGACGACACCCACGAAGACCCGTTGATCGGGTCGTAGGTAGCGCTTGATGGCTTTGAGCAGCCTCGGCCGATCCTTCTCGCCGGCGAGTGCGATGTACAGATTCCCGACGTTGAGTTGAAACAGACTGGGGAGCAGTTCCGCGTAATCGACATCTGCGCTATGCGTAGAATCCAGATCCCCTCCGGCGCAGGTATGCACTCCGATGCGTTCGCGATCCGCTGCGGAAAACCGCGATAGCGCAAGGTTGTTCAGGTCGATGAAGGTGCTCAGCAGGTTTCCGGTCGGATCGACCTTGAGCGCAAATCTGCCCTCGGTGAAATCGATCTGCACCTTGCACGCGCCCTTTTGCAGGCAGCGACGCACCTCGGTTTCATGTTCGCGCAACAAGTCATCGATGAATTGCTCGCGTGGATAGCCGGGAATCCCCTCCGGGGGATACATCAGACTCAACGCCGAGGGTGAAATAACGGCTTGTTTCACCGGAACGCGAGCATAGCGAAGCGCGAGATCCAGATACTGGTCCGCGTAGCGTTTATAACGGAAGGGCTCGGCCGTCAAGCGCAGCATCCGCCGCGTGTGACCGGCAGCGAACGGGATTTTGAAGCCGTCGGGGCTGGTATTCTTCAGTCCATGGACGCTGTACGTCCAGAAGTTGTGATACTTGCGCTGTTCGCCATCGGTGATCACCGGCGAGCCCGTGGCTTCGAACAGTTCGATCGTCTCCCGCGTTGCCGCTTCGTAAAGGCCGTCGAGACTGGGATCAGTGCCGTCGCCGCAGGCATTGACAGCTTCGATCAGCTGTAGCGGCCGCGGGATGCTGCCGATGGGCTCAGTCGGGATGTTCATTGGCTTTCCAGTGGGGGTCGCCCGAACAGGGTATTCGATCCTGACCCACCCGGCGAGAGCCTAATCGTCGTCCCGCAGCCCTGCGCGATCCGAGGGTGAGTCGTCGTCATTGACATCATCCGGCTCGACATCATCGAGCGGGGCGCTCCAATCCTCCGGGGCCGCTGCCGTCACCAGCGGTATCTGTTGCCAGTCGTCCATGTCAATGCTGTCCAGCTCCCCGTCGAAGGATTGGGTCTGTACCGTTCCCGATGCCGCATCCACGCCCACCACCTGAAATGGCTCCCCCTTGTCCTGGTTCTGGTACCAATCGCCGACCTGCGGTCTGCCCACTGAATTCATCGCATGTCTCCGAAACTGTTGTGTCCGGCGCAGCTGCTTCGGTGCCGAGAGTCCCAAACGATGGATAGGCCTCGTATCGGACGATGAATCGTGCGCGTGTAGGTTAATGGCGGCATCGCGCAGTCAGGCAATTCCTACGTGGTATCGGGTCAACGGGCGCTGGACGCGACCTCAATGTCGTCTGCTGGGGATGCGGGTGGCGAAGCATCGCGCCCACGCTTCAACCACGATAAGATAAATCGTCCGGCGGCGGCCTGGCTCGGTCGCTTCCTTGCCCAAACATAAAAAATGTCTGCAGCCTTCTGACGAGAATCAGTGCATGTCCCAAACCCCGGCACATTCAGGCCCACCGTTGTCGCCGTCTGCCTTTGCGGGATTTGCAACCGCAGTCGTTGCGGTCCTGTTGATGGCGGGAGTGTCCTTCCAGGCGCAGCAGCGCAGCGTCACGGCAGCAGATGCGGTCACGCAGGGCGTTGAGCGGATTGTGCAGGTGCAAAATGTGCTTTCGAGCACGAAGGATGCGGAGACCGGCCAGCGCGGGTTTCTGCTCACGGGCGATGAAGCCTATCTCGAACCCTTTATTGCCGCGAGGGCGGCCATGGATGGCGAGCTGAGGAGAATGCGTGCGCTGACGGCAAATAGCGCTGAGCAGCAGGAGCGCTTAGCTCAATTGCAGGGACTGATAGCGGCCAAGCTGGATGAACTGCTCGGCACCATCGCGCTCAAGCGTGCGGGGAAGTCGGAGGAGGCCCTGGCGACCGTGAGGACCGACCGCGGCAAGGTGTTGATGGACCAGATTCGCGTCCTGGTTGGGGAGATGCAGGACAGCGACCGCGGGCTGCTCGTACAGCGCCAGCAGGAATGGGAGCAGACGGCGGGACTTTCCACCAGAATCACCTGGATGGGCGCGGGGCTTCTCCTGGTGCTCATCGCCGCCGCGGCAGCCCTCGTCTCGCGCGACTATCGGGCGCGGCAGCTGCAGACATGGCTGCGAATCGGGCAAATGGGACTCGGTGAACGCATCCAGGGTGACCAGACCCTGGAGGTGCTGGGCAATAACGTCGTGAGCTTCCTTGCGCCCTATCTGGGAGCGCAGGTCGGGGCGATATACCTCGCGGAAGGGCCCGATCGGTTCCGTCGATTCGGCGGCTATGCCCTTCAGCCGAATTTGCCGAACGAGTCAATCCGCCGCGGCGATACCCTGCTTGGGCAAGCGGTAAGAGACAATCGACCCATACATCTGGTCGATGTCCCCGCCGACTACGTACAGCCAATCGGCTCGGCAATCGGTCAGGGTGCCCCACGGGAAATATTGATTGCGCCCGCGAGCATCGATGGCGCCGTGCAGGCCGCGGTCGAATTTGGTTTTCTTGGGCCTACGGACGGCTCGCAGCTGGAGCTGCTCGAATTGCTGTCGGCGATGATTGCGGTAGCCGTACGCGCGTCCAAGGACCGCACGCGACTTGAGGAGTTGCTGGAGGAAACACAGCACCAGGCCGAAGAGTTGCAAACGCAGCAGGAGGAATTGCGCGTCAACAACGAGGAGCTCGATGAACAAAGTCGTGCGCTAAGGGAATCGCAAGCGCAGATGGAGTCGCAACAGGTTGAACTCGAACAGACGAACACCCAGCTGCAGGAGCAGACGCAACTGCTTCAAGAGCAAAAAGAGGCACTTTCGACACAGCAGGACCTGTTGGTCGAGCGCGCGGCGGATCTTGAGCGCGCCAACCTCTATAAGAGTCAATTCCTGGCCAATATGAGTCATGAGCTGCGCACGCCGCTCAACTCAACCCTGATCCTGGCCAAGATTCTCGGCGATAACAAGGACGGCAATCTCACCGAGCAACAGGTCAAGTTCGCACGCACCATTTCCACTGCCGGAAACGATCTGCTGGCACTGATCAACGACGTGCTCGATCTTGCCAAGATCGAGGCCGGAAAAATCGATCTGCGGCCTGAAGCCGTCCTCATTGCCAAGGCGGTTGAGGAGCAGAGCAAGCTGTTTCAGCCGCAGGCGGAGAAGCGTGGCATCAAATTCGGCACGACGATCCTTGCCGGGACTTCGGACACGATCGTGACGGACCCGCAGCGCCTGGGGCAGATCCTCAGGAATCTGTGCTCGAATGCGGTGAAGTTCACCGAGCGGGGCGAAGTTGCCCTCAATGTCTCCTCCGATGCCGACGCCATATATTTCGCCGTCAGCGATACCGGAGTGGGCATCCCCGAAAGCCAGCATCGCAATATCTTCGAGGCGTTTCAGCAGGCCGATGGCAGTATTCATCGCAAGTTCGGCGGCACCGGCCTGGGCCTGTCGATTTCCCGCGACCTGGCACACCGACTGGGCGGCCAGATTACGCTGCAAAGTATTCCCGGCAGGGGCAGCGTCTTTACGCTGAGGCTTCCACATGTCCTGCCGACGCAAACCCCGATTCCGGCGGTTGCGGTTCAAGCGGAGGTCAAGCGCGGCCCGGTCAATGAAACTGCCGCGCCGAAGCCCCGACGACCCGCTGCTGCACAGATCGAGGATGATCGCGCACGCCTGCAGCCCCACGCGCGGCGCATCCTGGTCATCGAGGATGATGTGGCCTTCGCCGCTATTTTGCGCGACCTTGCGCGTGAAATGAACTTTCAATGCATTGTCACCCACTCGGCAAGCGAAGGTCTGCTGGCCGCCACCGAGATGCGGCCGAGTGCCATCCTGCTCGACATCAATCTTCCCGACTATTCGGGCTTGGGCGTTCTCGAGCAGCTGAAGCGCAATTCGGCAACGCGGCATATTCCCGTGCACATCACATCGGTTGCGGACCACACCCAGGGTGCACTCGAGATGGGCGCGGTCGGCTATGCGTTGAAGCCCGTGACACGCGAGCGGCTCGTCGATGCGTTGCGGCGCCTGGAAACCAAGCTCTCCCAGGGCGTGCGTCGGGTGCTGGTCGTGGAGGACGACGAACGTCAGCGCGACAGCATCCGTGAACTGCTCACCATGACCGATCTGCAGATCACCGCGGTGGCCAGTGCGGGGAAGGCGCTCGAGGCGCTGCGCAGCGTGACATTCGACTGCATGGTCATGGATTTGATCCTGCCGGACTTCAGCGGCTTCGAATTGCTCGAGCGCATGGCCGATCAGGAGGGCGTCTCCGTGCCTCCCGTCATCATTTACACCGGGCGGGCACTGAGTGAGGATGATGAACAGAAGCTGCGGCGTTTCTCGAAGTCGATCATTCTCAAGGATGCGCGCTCTCCGGAGCGGCTGCTCGATGAGGTGACGTTGTTCCTGCATCAGGTCGAGGCCACGCTGCCTGCGGATCGGCAGCGTATGCTGAAAATCGCGCGCGATCAGGATGTCGTGTTCACGGGTCGGCGGATTCTCGTGGTGGAGGATGATGTCCGCAATGTGTTTGCACTGACGAGCCTGCTCGAACCGAAAGGGGCGCAGGTGGTGATCGCCCGCAACGGCCATGAGGCGCTGGATGCCCTGTCCAAGGCGACAACAGGCAGCGCGGAGCGCATTGACCTGGTATTGATGGATGTGATGATGCCGGAGATGGACGGCGTCACGGCAATGCGGGAGATCCGCAAGCGGTCGCAGTGGAAGAAACTCCCGATCATCGCGCTGACCGCAAAGGCAATGCAGGATGATCTGGAGGCCTGTATGGCGGCCGGTGCCAATGACTATATTGCCAAACCCCTGGATGTGGAAAAACTGCTGTCGCTCATTCGCGTATGGATGCCGAAATAGATCAGGGGCCCACCGACGCTGCGAAGCGCTGGGAAATCGAGTATCGGCTGCTGGTCGATGCGATTTACCAGATGTATCACTATGATTTTCGAAGCTACGCCGTCGCATCACTCAAACGCCGGCTGCGATCGGCGATGCTGCGCTTCGATTGTCGAACGCTCTCGCAGCTGCAGGATCGACTGTTCAACGAGCCGGAGTTCTTCAGCTCGCTGCTGACCTTCCTGACCGTGCCGGTGAGCGAAATGTTCCGTGATCCGGCCTATTTCCGCGCCCTTCGCGAGCAGGTGGTTCCGCTGCTGCGCACCTACCCGTCCCTCAAAATCTGGGTGGCCGGATGCAGTACCGGGGAGGAGGTCTACTCGCTGGCGATCCTGCTGCGGGAGGAGGGCCTATTGGAGCGCACTTTGATATATGCGACCGATATCAACCCGCAATCGTTGCAGAAGGCTGAGGCGGGTGTCTATGACGTCGACCGCATTGCCGCGTTCACCGACAGCCATCAGCGCTCCGGTGCGCGCTGCTCGCTCTCCGATTATTATGTCGCCGCTTATGGGCGTGCGGTTTTCGACAAGTCACTGCGGCGCCGAATCGTGTTTGCGGATCACAGCCTGGCGACCGATAGTGTCTTTGCAGAGGTGCAGCTGGTCTCCTGCCGCAATGTCCTGATCTACTTCAATCGTGATCTGCAGGATCGGGCGCTGCGGTTGTTCCGTGAAGCCCTTTGCCGCAAGGGATTTTTGGGCATCGGCTCCAAGGAATCGCTGCGTTTTTCCGCGCAGGCCAACTACTTCGGGGATTTTGTCCGCGAGGAACGAATTTATCAGAAGCGAGACGCGGCATGAATGCGGCACTTTGCCTGGCCGGGCGTGTCGATGCGATTGTCATCGGTGCATCCGCGGGCGGTGTCGAGGCCTTGATGGCACTCCTTCCGGGGCTGTCCGCCGCCTGCCGCATACCGATTGTCATCGTGCTGCATCTGCCGCGCGATCGGCCGAGTCTTCTGGCCCAGATATTTCAGCAAAAATGCCCATTGCCGGTCTGTGAGGCTGCGGACAAGGAGCCGGTGCGTCCCGGAACAGTATATTTCGCGCCGCCGGACTACCATCTGCTCATCGATGAGGGTCCGTGCCTGGCGTTGTCGGCCGATGAACTGGTCAATTATTCCCGGCCCTCGATCGATGTGCTCTTCGAGTCTGCGGCCGATGTTTACGGACCGCGACTGCTGGGCATCATTCTGACGGGAGCAAATGAGGACGGCGCGGCTGGCCTGGCTGCGGTGCACGCGGCCGGTGGCATCACGATCGTTCAACGGCCCGACAACGCCCAGGCGAAGCAAATGGTGGTATCAGCCTTGAATCGCAATCCGGGAAGCCATGTGCTCGACCTGGCAGAGATTTCGGTCGTGCTGCGTACTCTGGATGAGAGCGTGACGACATGAGCGATGGCGTCAAGTGCCTGCTGGTGGATGACCTGCCGGAAAATCTGCTGGCCCTGTCGGAGCTGCTGCGTGAGGAAGATGTCGAGATACTCGAGGCCCGGTCTGGAACCGAGGCGCTGGAGATTCTGCTGGTCAATGATGTTGCCCTGGCGCTGCTCGATGTACAGATGCCCGACATGGATGGCTTTCAGCTGGCCGAACTGATGCGGGGCAGTGCGCGGATTCGTCGTGTGCCGATCATTTTCGTCACCGCCGGGGCGCGCGATCAGCACCGGATGTTCAGGGGCTACGAATCCGGAGCGGTCGACTTTCTGTACAAGCCCATCGACCCGCGCATCCTCAGGAACAAGGCATCGGTGTTCTTCCAGCTTGATCGCCAAAGACGACAGCTGGATCGGCAGCTGCACGAGCGCACGGAGACTCTGCGGCTGAACGAGATGTTTACCGCGCTGCTCGCGCATGATCTGCGCAATCCGCTCAGTGCGATCATGACCTCCGGGCGGTTGATCGAGCGCATTGCCGGCGAGCCGATTGCCAAGGATGCCGCGGCGCGCTTGCTGTCCAGCGGCCGACGAATGGGCCGGCTGATCGAGGACATGCTGGATCTGGCGCGGGCGCGCGTCGGCAGCGGCATCGCCATCAAGCGCGAGGAGGGGGACCTTGGCGCCTTGATTGGTCCTGTCGTCCGTGAGCACCAGGCCGCTTCGCCAACCCGGCACATCGAGGTCGCCTCCACAGGCGTGCTGAAGGGTCACTGGGACGCCGAACGCGTTGCGCAGGTCGCCTCCAATCTCATCGGCAATGCCATAACGCACGGCGAACCGAATGGGCCGGTCGTGGTCTGCCTGGATGGAACCCACACCGATACGGTCTCCTTCTCTGTGGCTAATGACGGTGTCATTCCGGCGCAGCGGCATGCGGGACTGTTTGATCCATTCAAGGATGGGCAGCAGCGCGTGGGTCGCAACGAAGGGCTGGGTCTGGGGCTCTACATCGTCCAGCAGATCGTAAAGGCGCATGCCGGCAGCATCGACGTTCGCACGGAAGATGATCGACGCACGGTATTTCGGGTCTGCCTGCCGCGCGGGCTGGTGGGTAAAGTCGCCTGAGCGCGCTGCTACTGGGTGGCCGAGCCGCAGGCGGCGGCGCGCCCAAGTAACAGGGTTCGTTCGCGCCTGTTGTGGGTCAGTCCCGCCGCGCGCGTGAACTCCGCCCGGGCTTCGGCATGACGTCCGAGCTTGTCCAGCAAGTCACCGCGCACGCTGGGTAGCAGGTGGTAATCCGCCAGCTTCGGCTCATTGGCGATGGAATCAACCAGCTCCAGGGCGGCGGCGGCGCCATAGGCCATTGATACC
Source organism: Steroidobacteraceae bacterium (assembly GCA_035485475.1). Classification (GTDB taxonomy): domain Bacteria; phylum Pseudomonadota; class Gammaproteobacteria; order Steroidobacterales; family Steroidobacteraceae; genus DAIDKA01. The sequence goes on from DATHOA010000047.1 coordinate 9,421, forward strand.
GCGACGGCGCGGTTCAGTTCAATGATGGGGGAGGGCAGCAGCTGCGCGAGCGCGTCGTACAGCGCGACGATCTGAACCCAGTCAGTGTCAGCGGCGGTCGGAGCCCGGGCGTGGCAGGCGGTGATGGCCGCCTGGATGGTATAGGGGCCGGAAGGCCCCCCCAGTGCCTGTGCACGTTGCAGCGCGGCGAGACCGCGCTGTATCAGCAGGCGGTTCCAGCGCGCCCGGTTCTGCGCCAGGAGCAGAATGGGCTCGCCCTGGGCATCCGTGCGTGCACCGATACGCGAACTGTGGATTTCCATCAGCGCGACCAGGCCGTGCACTTCGGGTTCCTCGGGCAGCAGTTCGGACAGGATCCGGCCCAGCCGCAGCGCCTCCTCGCACAACGCGGGACGCATCCAGTCATCGCCACTCGTGGCGGCATAACCTTCGTTGAAGACCAGGTAGATCACCTCCAGGACGGATTCGACCCTGGCCGCGCGCTCCTCGGCACGCGGCACCTCGAATGGCACGTGTGCTTCGGCGAGGGTGCGCTTGGCGCGCACGATGCGCTGGCCAATGGTCGGTTCGGGTACCAGAAATGCCCGGGCGATCTCCGTGGTGGTCAGACCCGCCAGCAACCGCAGCGTCAGCGCCGTACGTGCCTGCGTCGAGAGCACCGGATGGCAGGCGATGAACATCAGCCGCAGCAGATCATCGCCAAAGTCATCATCCGCGGCCGCGTCGGGTTCCTCGCTGGGCGTCATTCCGAGCGGGCTCTCGTGCGCGATGGCCTCACTGGTGCGCTCGATGAGCTTGCGGCGCCGCAGTTCATCGAGCGCGCGATTCTTCGCCGCAGTCATGAGCCATGCGCCCGGCTTGTCCGGAACGCCGGCACGAGGCCATTGCTCCAGGGCGCTCACCAGTGCGTCCTGCGCGAACTCCTCGGCGAGCCCGATCTGCCGCAGCATGCGTGTCAGCTTGGCAATGATCTTGGCGGATTCCATGCGCCAGACCGCTTCGACGGTGCGTTGGATGCGTGCGTCAGACATGGCAACCCCTGAAACCCATCAGGTAAAACACGGTCCGAGCTCGCGCACTTCGACGGTGGCCCATTCGGCCGCGGGGCATTGCCGGGCAATTGCCACGGCCTCCGCCCGCGTGGCACAGGTCAGCAGCAGAAATCCTCCGACCATTTCGCGCGCTTCCACGAAGGGTCCATCGACAATGCTTGCCTGTCGATCCTGCACCCGTACCCGGGCGGCGCCGCGGTCCGAGGCCAGCGATTGCGCCAACGTCAGCAGCCCGCGTCCGCGCAGCTCCTCGCTGAATCGGACCATGCGCTCGTAGACCGCTCGACCTTGCTCCTCGGTGCGTGCTTGTCGCTGCCCCGGCGGCTCGAGAATCACTAAGGCGTACCCCATGGCTACCTCATGCTCTGCTTGTGGGGCCATTATGCATTCTTCATCCGGGCCCGCAGCTGCTCTTCCCGGGCCTGCAGCTCCGGGGTGAATTCCGCACCAAAATCGGCGGCCTCGAACAGCGGGCGAATCTCAATCTCCGATTCCTCGGGCATGGGGTTCGGGCAACGCTTCACCCACTCGATCGCCTCTTCGAGCGACTTCACCTGCCACAACCAGAATCCGGCCACGAGTTCCTTGGTTTCGGCGAAGGGTCCATCGATGAGCGTGCGCTTCTCACCCGTAAAGCGGACGCGCTTGCCGCGCACGCTCGGGTGCAGCCCCTCTCCCGCCAGCATCACGCCGGCCTTGACGAGTTCCTCATTGAAACGGCCCATGGCGCTCAGTAATGCCTCGCTGGGCATGATGCCGGCCTCGCTGGAGGGGGTTGCCTTGACCATGACGATGACTTTCATGCTGGTATCCTTTTAAAAACAATAAGTTGTATCTGATTCGATGCCGGGCCTGC
>DATHOA010000048.1:0-9018 GCA_035485475.1 Steroidobacteraceae bacterium
GCCGGCACGCTCACCACCGCCGGCAACCTGGTGTTCCAGGGCATCCCCGGGAAGAAGTTCGCCGCGTTCCGCGCCGACACCGGCGAGAAGGTGTGGGCGATCGACACCCAGGGCAACGTCGTGCCGGGCCCGGTGACGTACACGATCGACGGCGAGCAGTACATCGCCGTGATCTCCTCGGCCAGCACCGGCTTTGCCGCCGCCGCCGGCAAGAACCGCCTGCTGGTGTACAAGCTCAATGGCACCCTGCAGCTGCCGCCGGCCCCACCGCCGGTGCCGCAGGTGCTCAACCCGCCGGCGGACTTCGGCGATGCGGCGATGCACGCGCGCGGCAAGGAGCTCTACGAGAGCAACTGCACCGGCTGCCACGAGGGCGGGCGCATATTCAGCGGCTTCCCGGACCTCAACTACACGATCGCGCTCAACGCCCCGGATCTGTTCAAGGGCATCGTGGTCGATGGCGCGCTCGCCGAGAACGGCATGATCTCGTTCAAGAACTCACTGAAGCCGGAGGATGCCGAGGCGATCCGCTCCTTCCTCACCGCGCGCGCGAACGAGCTGAAGCGCAACCCGCCGAGGTTCGGGCCGGGTGGCCCTGGCGGCCCGCCTCCCGCGGCTGCTCCGCCGGCGCCGGCCGCGCACCAGTAGGTGCGATCGGCGAGCGTGCGATAACGCCCGAGCTTCAACCAGGGCCTTCTGCGGAAGCCGGTGGGGCCGCGTGATAGTCGTGAAGTATCCGAAGCAAACGGAGCAACTCTCGCCGGTCTGCTCGCGCCAATGGCGCCAACGCACGGTTCTCGGCCTCGGCGAGGCCAGCCTTCAGGCTCTCGAAGCGGGCTTTGCCCGTTTCTGTCATCTCGACGATATTCTGGCGGCGGTCCTCGGGATCTGAAACGCGCGTGACCAGAGCTTCTGACTCGAGCGCATTGACCACCGCGTTCATGTCGCTGCGGTCGATGTTCGTCCGCCGACACAGTTCGGCCTGCGAGACGGCGCCAAACGCATCGAGCGTCGCAAGCACAGCGAGCTGGTAGCGATGAGTCCCCTGCACGGCGAGCGCGTCGCTCACGACTCTGCCGACCAGGATGGCCGTCTGATTCAGCAGCCGAGACGCCAGATTGCGCCATAGCGGTGCCTGGCCCGCATGTCTAATGATGTCCATCGCGCTCCGAAGAAGATTGGTGAGACCAACAATTTGCCATGGGTGACAAGGATAGTTTATGATAAATCGTTGGTGACGCCAACGATCTAGAAAGTGAAGTGAGAACTGCCTATGGCGAGAGTGCATGTTTTGCGCGGCCAGTACCGCGTGTTCGGCTTTACACTCGATGAGCAAGGGATGAATTTGCCGCGGCAATATGGCCCGTGGACCACCTTCAAGACGATAGAGCTGCACCCCGACGAATCCTATCAAGGCGTTGATGTGAGTGTTTGCCTGGACGACATCCGCAAGCATGGGTTTCACTTGACCGCCGCGCATGAGCGCATTCACCCATCGCACGGCTCCGACGAGTGCCGATTGTGAGCGAGCGAGCGCTGGTCCTCGGTGGTGGCGGAGCGGCCGGCAATGCGTGGGTAATCGGCGTCATCGCCGGTCTATTTGAGGGCGGGTTGGACGTGACCGAGGCTGATCTTATCATCGGTACCTCGGCCGGATCGACGGCCGCGGCCCAGATCAGCAGCGCTACGCCCACCCAACTGCTTGCCGAGATCCTCTCCGCTGCGCCCCCGCAACGGACAGGTCCGATCAGAGTCGGCGGACCCGCTCCAATTGGTCCGGCAGCGAACCATATGGAAATGATGAGCGCAGTCATCGATGCCGCCGAGGATGCGGCCGATATGCGCCGCAGGATGGGAGCGGCGGCGCTCCAAACGGATGCGGCGTCGCACAGCGCGGCGCAAGCGCAATGGCGCGCTACCATCGCCGCTCGGCTGCCCAGTCAGCAGTGGCCGCAACGGCGCATGCTCATCCCGGCGGTTGATGCCCATACCGGCGAGCCGGTCGTGTTCGACCGCCACAGCGGCGTCGACCTGGTGGACGCCGTCGCCGCCAGCACTTCCAACGGCTTCGGTGTTCCTCCGTACAGCATCGGCGGCCGGCGCTACATCAACGGCGGCTACCGCAGAAACGAGAATGCCGATCTGGCAGCCGGGCACGCGCGGGTGCTGGTTCTGTCACCGTTCGGCGGCAGATCGCTGCACCCGTTGGACTGGGGCACCCATCTGGCAGCACAGGCCGACGAACTACGCGCAGGTGGCAGCAGAGTCGAAACGATCTTCCCGGATAGCGGCTCGCAAAACGTACTCGGCGGTGGCATGGAAGTGATGGATCTGTCGCGGCGCCGGCCCTCCGCTCAAGCGGGTTACACCCAAGGCGCGGCCCTTGCCGCGCAGCTCAGCGAATTCTGGCGCTGACGCCTACGAAACCGGCTAATTCGCTGCGGAGGGATCGCCGGTCGGGGGTGGCGCCTGATCGTCCTGTGCCTTCGGGCCCAAGCGTCTGACCAGAATGGGTTTGAGGGCATCGGCCCAAAATTGGTAACCCTTCGCCGTCAGATGCAGCCCGTCACTCGTCATTCCCGGCAGGAGTACCCCGCGACCGTCGGCCAGACGCGCATTGATGTTCAGGTAGCGAACCCGATGGCCGTCCGCCAACCGTGCAATGCCGCGGTTGGCTGCATCGACGATTGGCATCACCTGGATGTTATCGTTGCGCGGCGTAATACCCATGAGCACGACCGTCGCATTCGGTGCGCGGGCGCGCAGCTCTTTCAGCACGGCCGCCACGCCGCGAACCGTCTCGGCGGCGCGCACGTCCGTATCGCCAGTGGGTGACACCTTGCCAATATTATTGGTGCCGGCCAGCAGCACAATGACCTTGGGATTCACGCCATCCAGTTCGCCTTGCTTCAGGCGCCAGAGCATGTTCTGCGTCTTGTCCGCACCCCAACCAAAGTCGGCGGCGTTCCACCCTTTGAAGTTCTCGTTCCAGTTCCGCAGCAGATCGGCATATTGCCGGTCGCTGGCGCCCCAGCGCCGCGTGATCGAATCGCCCAGGAAGTAGACATCAATCTTGCCCTGCGTGCGCTTCGCCAAGAGTTGCTCATGTGCTTTGAGGGAGTTCGCATCGGTTCGAGCCATGGGCTGGTCGGCGGGTTCGATGCCCGGGGCCGCCCCGCAATGTCCATTGACCCCCGCGACTGCGAAGGCAATCAGTAGTAAGGATGTGAGGCGGTTTTCTGTGCGCATAGTCGTTGTTCGAAGGGTTGAATCAATGGCAAGCCGATCAGTCTGTGAACTCATTGAACCCCCGGCCGCTTAAGATCATTGGCTCACACTTCTGCGCCCGCGCAGCCCGCGTCTTGGGCTGCTTCGCGCCCGAGACATGAAAGATGTACGACTTTCGGCGTCCCGGCGTCAGGGCTTCGAACGCCGCCTTGAGCTTTGGAGAGGCTTTCAGCTGCACTTGCAGCTCCTCGGGAATCACATACTCCGACGCCTTCCTTAGCGGAACCTTCCGTCCCGACTTCTCAACCTGGATGGCATCGGCGATGTAGCGCTTCAGGGTCGGCTGCAGTGCCGCAATATCCTTGGAAGACGTGAATCTGATCCAGCGGCCCGCCTGGGTATGTTCGCCAATCTTTTGCAGGATGTGCCTCGGGTCCTTGAGCAAGGCGCCTTTGAAGAACGTGAGCGCACACACGTCCTTAAGCGGGATGATGATCGCCACATTCCTTTTCTGGTAGGTGAAGCAGGGCTTGCCCCATTTCAACTCCTCGGCCAGGTCGCAGCCGAGTGCGATCTTCCTCAAGTGGTCCATTTCCTTCTGCCACTTTTCCGCGTAAGGCACCTTCATCGTCCCACCCCGTGCGCAATGCGCTCACGCCGCTCATGTTCATCGTGTTCGGCGATGTTAGCGCCCGGCAATCCAGCGCGCTCGGCCTCCCCTTGCGTGCCGCCAATACCTGTTGCATACTGAACCATATGGTTCAGTATCACCAGACCCACTTCGATGCCTCGTTCGCGGCGCTCTCGGACGCCACCCGACGCGGTGTTCTGGAGCAGCTCGGGCGTGCCGATGCGTCAATCACGGAACTCGCCGGGAAATTCCACATGACCCTCACGGGCATGAAGAAGCATGTCGGCGTGTTGGAGCAGGCGGGGCTGGTCACCACGCAGAAGGTCGGGCGCGTGCGCACCTGCAGGCTCGGCCTGCGCCGACTGGAGGAAGAGGCGGCATGGATCGAGCGCTACCGCCAGCTCTGGGACGCACGCTTCGGCGAGCTGGACAAGGTTATTGTCGAACTGAAACAGCAGGAGAAGCCCAATGGACGCAAGACGAGAGAGTGAGCCTAGCCCCATGAAGAACCGCACGACGGTGGAACGGAAGTCCGAGCGTGAGCTGGTCGTTACGAGAACCTTCGACGCCCCGGCGCGCATCGTGTTCGAGGCGTGGACCAAGCCCGAGCTGTTCAGGCGGTGGTGGGTACCAAAGTCATGTGGCCTGACCTTGCTTGAGTGCGAGCAGGACGTTCGTGTCGGAGGCAGGTACCGTCTCGTTTTCAGCCATCCTTCGGCCCCGAAGCCCATGGAGTTCTTCGGTCGATACCTCGATGTGACACCGCACTCGCGCCTCGTGTGGACCAATGAAGAAGGTGGCGACAGTGGGCAGGTCACCACGTTGACGTTCGAGGAAACAGCTGGCAAGACGTCGCTGGTCATGCGCGATCTCTACGCCTCGAAGGCAGCGCTCGACGAAGCCATTGCCTCCGGCAGCACAGAGGGTTCGAGCGAGACGTTCGAGCAACTGGACGAGCTTCTCGTCACCCTGGGCGCGAGCCTCGGACGGTCATGAAATCGGATCTACTCACACTTGAGGACTTGCGCGCCCGCGACCCGTATCCGCGCGGTCACGACCTCGTCGGTAGCGGCCTGCGTGGCCTCGCGCTCGGCTTTCGCCAGGGCGGCGTGTGTGCAATCGGAGTCTCGATCGCAGGTGGGCACCAATGCGCGCGACACGGTCCGCAGCATGGCCGTGTACTGGTCTGCGCAGCTGTTCATGGCGGCATGCGCGACCGCGTTCGAGGTGGATTCCGGATGGTCGAGCCGGGGTATCGCGGTCCGGACGCATTCCAACCAGGCGTTGCGCGTGACGTCCAGCTCTCTGGCGGCTTCCTGCCCCATGCCTTCGGTGTGCGGCGGCGGGGCCGCGCTCACACGCCCGCACAGAGCAGCCGTTGCGGCGATTCCCACCATCAGCTCGATCAGATTCTTGCGGTTCATGGTTGCTCCAGGGCTTACTCACTGTTCAGGTCCGTACCCCGGCGCGGCTCCGGATAGCCATAGCTCGGGCGTCAGGCGATAAATGACGTGTATCTGTCCCCAACGCGGCGCGTCCTCGGCTCCCGCCAGCAAGGCGCCCAGTTTTTCCACGGCACGACGCGAGCGCAGGTTACGCTCGGCGACCTCGAAGCGCACCTCCGGCACATCCGTGAAGGCGTGCCGAAGCATCAGGCGCTTCATCTGTGCGTTCGTCGCGCCACCCCAATGGCTGCGCGCCAGAAAGGTGTAGCCGATGGACACACGCTCAGCCGGCGAATAGCTGTGGTATCGGGACCAGCCGATGACAGTGTGCCGCGCGCCATCGACCGCGACCAGGCAACCCTTGGAACGCAGCGCATCCTCGAAGGCAGGCGTAAACCCTTCGCGCGTGCTGCGGCTGGCGTCGGGGTGCTGGGCCCAAACCAGAGGATCCGCCGCGGCAGTGAGCAGCTCCTCGAAGTCGCGCGCCTGAAGCGGCCGCAGTGCGATGAGGTTGCCCGTGAGGATGGGTTGCAGGTCGAGCATGAATAGGTCCTTGGAAGACGGACTTTACTGTGAATGTTCTACCTCGCCTGCAAGCGACGGATCAAGCGCTAGAGCTCTGCGCCGATCGGCCAGGGCATCCGCGTTATGCCCCAGGCGGCCCTCAACGAGCGACTTGTTATAGAGGGCAGACCCCTGCTCCGGGTCGAGCCTCACGGCGTCTGAATAGTCGCTGAGTGCCGCAGCCAACTCCCGTAAGTCAAAATGAAGATTGCCACGCTTCAAATAGGCAACCGCATCTTTGGGATTTGCAGCGATTATCCGGGTAAAGTCATCGAGGCTCGCGACGCGCATGTTCAAATCGTATTCCGCTCCCGCTTTGCCGACCAGAGCGGGAAAGTTCTTCGGGTCGCTGCCCAGTGCCGTGTTGAAGTCTGCGAGCGCCTGCTGAGGTTGCTTGAGCTTCTCATAGACGTTACCGCGATTGACATAGGCTGCGATCGTGCCCTTGAGCTCAATGCTCCGACTGTAATCACGTATGGCACCGTTGAGATCTCCGAGCTTTTCGTTCGCGACACCTCGATTGGCGAAAGCCACGTCATCCGCGGCATCATTCTCGATGATCTTGTCGTAGTCGCGGCGTGCGTCTTCGAATCGTCCCAGCGACAAATACAGCGTCGCGCGACTGCTCAGCGCCGGTGATTTTGGATCCAGTTGCACCGCCGCGGACAGCTCCGCGAGCGCCGCCGTCGGATCGGAGTCCTTCAGGAGCCGGCCCACAGCCGCGGCGGCCGGTGCGAAAGCCGGCACAAGCCGCATGCAGCTACGAAAGTCATTCAGTGCATCAGCGGCATTACTGCTGCGTTCGTAGGCCAGGCCCCTGTAGTAGTACGCCATGCCATTGGCGGGCTGCGCACGAATGACAACCGTCATATCCGCGATGGCCTGTTCGAAATGGCTCGCAGCAAGGTTCAGGCTGGCGCGGTTTTCATAGGCATTGAAATTCTTCGGATCGAGTGCGATCGCGTGTGTGAAGTCGGCGATCGCATCGTCGCGCTGCTCCGCCGCATTCAATGCAACTCCCCGTCCCACATAGACTTTGGCGGTGGTGATTTTATCCAAATTCCCGCGTTCAATGGCCAACGTGCAACTTGCTATGCGCTCCGGCGGGGGTAGATTGTGATTGACGCATGCAGCCAGATTGGCATTGATCATGTCCGCCTGTGATTTCGATTGAGCGTATAGAGTGTCGCAAGGAAGGGCCGCGAGGCCTATGGCAAAGGCCATCGATATCAGCAGACACGGTGGATTCCAAGTCAATGCGACCACCTGGTAACTCTATAACCTATCCTGAAGTTGTGCCTATGCCGCCAACACTGCGAGTATCCTTCCGGGCCGGCAAATCATTGTTTCGAGAAGGGGGAATGCCATGAAGAATTTCGTCCGGTCGGTTCTGACCGCCGCCGTGCTGGCTGTCGCCGCATTGATGACTCCGCCCGCCTCGGCGCAATCCGCCGCCGCCCCGCCCGACCCGATGGCCAATCCCTGTCAGCGAGCCTGCCTGGAAGGCTGGGTGAACAATTATCTCGAAGCCATGAAGGCGCACAACGTCGATCCGGCGCTGTTTGCCCGCGAGGTCAAGTTCACCGAGAACGGCATTCACCTCCCCCTCGGCGGCGAGGGCCTGTGGTTCGACATGAGCGGCATCGGCAACTACAAATTCTACGTGCCGGACATCGAGACACAGCAGGTCGCCTTCTTCGGCACCGTGCAGATCGCCGGCCGCGCCTCAACGCAGGGGCCGGCCAAACCGACCATCGTGGGCCTCGTGCTGCGTCTGAAGATTCGCAAGGGTAGGATCACCGAAATCGAGCAGCTTTCCATTCGCCCCGATGTGCAGCTCGGCGCTGTCACGGCGCCGGCGCCGCGTTTCCCGCCGGCGGGCGAGGCGGTCGAGGCGACGGGTGCACCGCACCCGATCTTCGCCGAGGTGATCCCGCCAGCCGAGCGGATGAGCCGCGCGGACCTGATCCGCACCGCCAACTACTATTTCACCGGCATGGCTCCCAATGACGGCAAGGGCTATTACCCGTTCACCGACGATTGTCTGCGCCACGAGAACGGCATGATCACGGCCGGTCCCAAGGACGCCTCGGCGCCCAATCGCCAAGGCTGCAAGGAGCAGTTCGAGAAGAGCCTCAAGGGCGTCGTGAGCCGCATCCGCGATCGCCGCTTCGTCGCCGTGGACCGCGAGCGCGGCATCGTCTTCGCCTTCGCCTTCTTCGACCATCACAACATCAACTGGACGTGGCAGCTGGGCGAGCTGTTCAAGATTGAGAAGGGCAAGATCCGCCGCATCGAGGCCATGTTCCAGAAGGCGCCCTTCGGCACGCCGTCGGGCTGGTCCACCTATGAGCAGGCGATGTCCGAGGACATTCAGGATGTCCGCTGAGAGGCTGACTGCGGCCGAGCAGCCTCAACCCACTTAGAGGAGAGAAGCCAAGAATGTTCACACCGGTGCACGTAGTTCGGGACTTTTATGATCATCTTGCCCGCGGAGACTTTGCCGCAATTCTGTCTCTCATGGCAGAAGATATCGAATGGACGGAGGCCGAGCGTTTCCCCTATTACAGTGGTACGTGGCACGGCCCCCAGGCGGTCTTGAACAATCTCTTGATACCCCTATCAAGAGACTGGATAGATTTCGCGGCCAAGGCGCACGAATTCATCCATGACGGCAATCGAGTCGTGGTGCTTGGCACGTATTCCGGGACCTACAAGGCAACCGGCAAGTCGACGACGGCAGACTTTGCAAATATCTGGACAGTGCGTGCGAACAAGCTGCAAACCTTCCACATGCATACGGACACAGCGAAAGTGTTGGAGGCGATGACCAAGTAGCAGCACCGGCTGCAAACCTGCTCACGCGACGAATTGCCTTGCTGGAACCCACGCCTTCGCTTTTTGATACGCTACAAGCCTTGGCGACACCCGGGGGGGGACATTCCAATGATTCGTCGATCGCGGCAATTTCCGTTGCCGAGCATTTGGGTGGCGGCACTGGCCGGTTTAACAGTTGCCGTGCTAAATGCAACCGCGCAGGCCGCCACGCCGCTTCCGGACTTTACGGGCGTTTGGAGCACCTATGTCGAGTCGGGCAAGGCACCTCCCGGCGGCGGTGGCCGTCGCTCCACAGCACCGCTGCCCTTCACG
>DATHOA010000049.1:0-9157 GCA_035485475.1 Steroidobacteraceae bacterium
CGCGGATGATTTCGCGCCGCAGGGATGCCCGCTCGGCCGCGGAACCGGCGTGCAGCAGCGCGATACTGCGCGTCAGGTGGTCAAACACCAGCAGCGAGCGGGGGGCGACATAGTGAAGCGCCGGCACACCGTCGGCGGTCGCGACCCGTTTGGGCAGGTGCTCGAAGAAGCGCACGACATCGTAGGAAGCGAATCCCACCAGCCCGCCGGCCAACGGCACGCCGGAAATCTCCGGCTCCGGGCGGGGAGCGGCGGCCAGGGCCGCGCGCAACTGGTTCAGCAGCTCGCCGGCATTGCCCGGCCGGGCGTGCCGCACCGCGCCGACCTGCAGCCCGGTCGCATCCAACTTGATCTCCAGGCTCTCGCCAAATCCCACGAAGGAATAGCGCGCGAGCCGCTCTCCCCCCTCGACGCTCTCCAGCAGGAAGCAGGGCTTGAACGCCGCCAGCTTCATGTAGGTGGAGACCGGGGTGTCCAGATCACCAGCAATATCAAAGGGCGCTTTCATTCTGTTCCTGGCTTCAAATCATGCGGACAACAAAAAACCCATCCCGGGACATTCCGGAGATGGGTTCTGGCGACGCTCGAGTCTTTTAGGGAAAGTTTAAGGCGGCAGCAACCAGGGCCCACTCCGTCAGGAAGTGCGCCACCACCAGGTACCAAGCTCGTTGCGAAGCTGCGTATTCATGCGCCCGGAGTATCGCCGGAAGGCCAAATCCAGTCAAGGAGCGCCTGGGGACACGCTGATTCAGGATGCCGTACTTCGCTTACAATGTCGTCATGTCCGCTTTATGGCCCATCGCCGAGGACCGGCATGCCTTCATTTGATGTGGTTTCGGAGCTCGACTCCCACGAGGTCACCAATGCGGTGGACCAGGCCAACCGGGAGCTCAGCCAACGCTTTGATTTCAAGGACACCGGGGCCGTGTTCGAGTTGAACGGCCTGACGGTGGCCGTGAAGGCGCAGGTCGAATTCCAGCTCAAGCAGATGCTGGAGATCCTCAAGCTGCGACTGTCAAAACGCGGCGTCGACATCATGTGCCTGGAGATCAAGGACCCCGTCGTCAACCTCGCGGCGGCGGTTCAGGAAGTGATCCTGCGCCAGGGGGTCGACGCCGATACGGCGCGGCTGATCGTGCGCCTGATCAAGGACTCGAAGATCAAGGTCCAGGCCAGCGTGCAGGGGGAGAAGGTACGCATCGTCGGCAAGCAGCGTGACGATCTGCAAGGCGCCATGGCGGTGCTGCGCAAGGCCAAAGTCGACATGCCGCTGCAGTTCAATAATTTCCGCGACTGAACCGGCTCAGTGTCGCGCGCGGGCCGCGTCAATACGGGCACACAGCTTGGCGGTCGCGTCCAGCACGCTGGGCCCGAGTCGACTCAATGCCTGGTCATCGAAGTCGAGCAGATTGCCCGACTGCACGGCCTTCAATGACGGAAAACTGCGCCAGGCCTGCAGCCACTGCGGCCCCTGCCCGGGGGGCGCCGCGGCGATGATCAGCTCGGGATTGCGGGTCAGCACTGCCTCGACCTGTACCGCGGGACTCAACTGCGGCAGGTCAGCAAATATATTCACGGCCCCGCACACCGTGAGCGCATCAGACATCAACTGCGCACCGCCCACCGTGTACAGCGGCTGATTCCACGTCTCCAGCAACGCGGTGATCGGCATGCGTTGTGAATACTGCGCGCGCAATCTCAACAACTGCGCTTCGACCTGGCCGGCACGTCGTTGCGCTGCCGGCGCGGTGCCCGCCAACTCACCCAGCCGCCGCAACGAGACGCCCAGATCGGCAAGCCGGTTCACCTGCTGGCCATACAGCAGAATGCCCAGTCGTTTGATCTGCGCGATCTGCGCGGCATTATTGCCTCCCGGCCAATAAACGACGACATCAGGTTTCAGCTGCAGCAGCCGCTCCATGTCTATCGCATTGCTGTCGCCAATGCGCGCAACCTCCCGGGCCGCGGCCGGTTGATCGGCATAGGCCACGGTGGCCACGACCTGCAGGCCGGCGCCGGCCGCGAACAGCATTTCGGTGGCGCCGGGTGCCAGGCTGACAATGCGCCGGGCGGGCTGTGCCAGGCTCAAATGAGCCCCGGTGTCATCGACGACGTCAATACCGGCTGCGCAAACCGACGAGGATGCAGCGAGCATCAGGACCGACGCACAACATCCCCGTATAATGCGGGTCATGACCTTCAAAGCCGTATTCCTTGATTTTGCCACTGTCAGCAATGGCGATCTTGACATGAGCGCGCTCAAGCGCGTACTCCCCGACGTGGTTTTGCACGACGTCACACCGGATGCCGACATCCCGGCGCGGATGGCCGGCGCGCACATTGTGCTGACCAACAAGCTGCGCATCAGCCGGGCGCTCATCGAGGCCAATCCGCAGCTGCGGTTCGTGGGCGTTTCGGCCACGGGTACCAATAATGTGGACCTGGAAGCCGCACGCGAGCACACGGTCGCGGTCTGCAATGTCCGCGACTACTGCAGCCGCTCGGTCATGCAGCATGTGCTGGCGGTCATCCTGGCGCATACGCATCGCGTGCGTGAGTTCTCGCGCCTGGCCGTGGACGGCTCGTGGTCGCGGACGCCGCAGTTCACGATGCTGAATTACCCGATACGCGAACTGTCGGGACGGGTGCTCGGCATTGTCGGCTACGGCGCGCTGGGGCGGGCCGTGGCGCAGGGTGCGCAAGCGGCACTGGACATGCGGGTGATGATCGCCGGCCGTCCGGGCCAGCCGGCTGCGCCGGGCCGCGTGGAACTGGATGCGCTGCTGCGCGAAGCGGACGTGCTGAGCCTGCACTGTCCGCTGACACCGGAAACCGCCAATATGATCAGTACGCGCGAGCTGGGCTTGATGAAGCGCGATGCGCTGTTGGTGAACACTGCCCGCGGCGGCCTGATCGACTCGGCGGCATTGGTTGCGGCGCTGCGTAACGGAACGATCGGTGGTGCGGCAATCGATGTGCTGCCGCAGGAGCCGCCGCTGGATGGCAATCCACTGGTCGATCCGAGCATTCCGAACCTGATCCTCACCCCGCATATTGCCTGGGCGGCCAAGGAAGCGCGCCAGCGCTGCGTGGATCAGGTCGCCGCGAATATCGCCGATTTTCTCAAAGGTGGCACGCGCAACCGCGTGGTGTAAGCGCGGCTCGCCCCGCTACTCTTGCCAGCCTTCCGGTGGCTTCGTGCCGCCCTGGATCTGGCGGGTCTTGTAGCGCCACTGGCCATTCACCTTGACGAACGTGGCGTATTCCCGACCTTGGGTCGTGACGCGCGGGGCATCGCCCTGTTTGTCCATCACGAACTCCGTGTAGATCAACTGCGAGGTCGCCTTGTCGCCGTGTACGACAATGAGTGGATTGCTGATGGCCACGTTGAAGGAATACGCGTTGCGGGCCGGGCCGCCGCCGCCGGGACGGGGTGCATATGCCTTCGCAATGCCGTCCTTGCCTTTGAAGTGAGTGGTGCCGAGGATCAGCTCGGCATCATCGGCATAGAAATCCGAAAAGCTTTCGGGACTCTCCTTGCCGAAATTGTAATAGTAATGTGTGATCAGGTCCTGGATCTGCGCGCGATCGACCAGTGATCGCGCCGTAATGCCTTGCGCCTGCGCGGCTGGCATTGACGTCAACACCAGGCACCAAGCGACCCCCAACACACCCAGCCAAACCTGGCGCCCCTGCTTCGAGAAAGTCTTCATGGCCACCCCCCACCTTTTGTTTTGCAGTCAGCCTAGGACAATCCGGTAACTGCAGCAAGCTCACTGATGCCGCGCAACCACGAGATATCCCGGCACATCCTTGCCCGCGTTCTCGCGCGCGGTTTGCGGCGCGACGGACTCGACCATGAATCCGGCTTCACCGATTACGCGGCGCAGGTAGGTTTCGCTATGCAGGTAACGTCCTGATACCCCCAGCCGGTGATCGGCCGGATCGCCTTGTGGCAGCGCTTCAACCGTGAAGACCAACGGGCCGCCGACGCGCAGCGCTGTGTGGGCGCCGGTGAGCGCCTCTGCCAGGGTCCCAAAATAGATGAAGGTATCGGCGCAGACGATCGCATCGAAAGTCTGGGGTCGGGAGCGCATGAAGGCGCCCAGCTCCGCCGTCACGAGCTCATCGTAACAACCACGTTGCTGCGCGTGGTGCAGCATCTTTGGCGACAGATCGACGCCGACCAGGCGAGCGCACAGCTCGCGCACATGCGGTCCGCACAAGCCGGTGCCGCATCCTGCATCGAGGATGGCCGGGAAGAGCGGCATGGAATCCCGCGATGCCGCGGCCCGCAAGGCCGCGGTCACGAGCTGCGGGCCGCGGTAATTGAGCGATTTCAGCACGGAATCGAAGCCGTCCGCGAAGCCATCAAAGTGCGTCCGCACATATTCATCCGTTGCACGATATGGCGAGTCCCGTCCGGAGAAGGCCGCGGCCATGTGCAAGGCGATCGGGTTCGTCGGTTCACGCACCAGCCAGGCGCTGACCGTCTGCGCGGCCTCCGGCACCCGCCCCAGCCTCCGCAGCACGTCGGCCAGCGATTCGAAGGCCCGCGACTGGGGCAGCGGGCAGGCGAGCGCCCGGTACAGCAGCTTCGCGGCACCATCGAGATCTCGGTCGCGTATCAGACAGTCGGCGCGGTTGCACCAGGCCTCGCACAGTTCGGGTGACAAGTCGGTGGCACGCTTGAACGCAGCGCTGCCCTCGACCGGCCTATCCGTCTCGATGTACAGGGTGCCGAGCCAGTTCCAGGTCAGACCGACGTTCGGTTCGAACCTCAGGCTGCGACGCACGAAGTCAATGGCCTGTACCTTTGCACCCGCGTGATAACTCAGGAGCGCCAGGCCATACAGCGCCAGATGGCTGGTGGGTCGTGCGCGCAGCACTTGTCTATAGCCGACTTCGGCCTCGGCAAAGCGCCCGGCTTGGTAGGCCGCCACGGCTTCGCGCAGCATGTCCTCGGCGGCTCTCATGGTTTGCGGCGCCTCAGCTTAAGATCATGCTGCGCTGCGCCCGCCGAAAACACACTAAGATCGATGGCGCTTGCGGTATATCGCGCGGAAGGCGACGGTAAGCGCACCTCCCGCAATAGCCCACGTCGCGAGTACCGCTGCCGTAGATACGAGATGGTTCATCCATGCCGTTGTCACCACCACCAGGCACACCAGGACATAGGCAGAGGACTCGATACCCAGCCATTGGCGCATAGGACTGCGCCGAGTCTGCAAGGGCCTTTCCTTGTTTTGAGTCACAAACCCTCCTGTTCCTCATCTCAATCTTACGCCGGGCGGTGTTGAGTGCCCAAGCCGGCTGTAATCGCCAGCAGGCGAGCCGGTTCACTGACCTTGGCCGTGTGCCACACTCCTTTCGGAATCACCAGCAAGCGTCCCGCGCTCAGCGCGATTTCCCTCAAACCCGCGGAAAGCTCCAGTACAAACGTGGCTTTGCCTTCGAGCATGAACAGGATTTCATCACCGGCCGGATGCATTTCCCAGTTTTTCCAGTCGGCGCCCATGGGCATCGCCGACAGCAGCCGGCCCTTCTCGCTGACCATCAGCCGCCGAATGCCAGGATCGGTCGCATTGCCGGACATCAGCTGGCTCCAGAATTCGCCACCACCGGGGAGGACGGCCGAGGTTCCGTCGGGCTCCAGCAATAAGTAGTTCTTCAAAAGGTCGGTCGTATCATCTGCCATGGCCCGCTCCGCTACTGGGTCCGGTTTCGTCGGCACTGGCGCTAAGCCATGTGCTCCATATCCTGGGGCATTTGTACCCAAGAGTGCATGCGCTCCTCGTAGACCGAGACGGTGGGGCCTGGGAACGACGGATCAGCGAATGCGCCGACCGCGATGGCGATATGCTCCTCGCTACCTTCGATCGTGTAGTGGACCGTCGCACCGCAGATAGGGCAGAAGTTGAACCGCGCCCGTCCTCCTTCATCACCGACACGCACGAACTGCTTCGAATCTCCGCTGATGGTAACCGAGTCCGCAGGGAAGCGCGCCTGGGCCGCAAAGACACTACCCGTCCTGCGTTGGCAGGCAAGGCAATGGCAAACGGAAATCCGCACGGGGTCGGCAGTAGTCGTTACCGAGAGTTGGCCGCAAGAGCAAGAAGCAGTACGCACTGGCATGGGTGGCTTCCGACGTGGGGGAGCAGTTGATTGTAACGCTTAACGGCCAGGTTGAGCGGCGAGGGCACGTTTGTAAACGGCATGGTCCTCGCCCGAATAACAGCAAAACACCACCTCTGATGGACCAGGGCGACCTCGATCGAATTCCATTACTTCCCGGATTGCAACCGTGGTGGCCAGTTCTATCGGGTAGGCGTAGGCGCCGGTACTGATAGCAGGGAAAGCAATCGTGTCGACACCATGGGCGGCCGCTAAGCGCAGGGATTCGCGATAACACGAGGCGAGGAGCTGCGGCTCGCCTTTTCCACCGCCATGCCACACGGGCCCGACGGTATGAATGATCCATCTGGCTCTTAATCTAAATCCGGGCGTAATGCGCGCCTGTCCGGTCGGACAGCCGCCCAGTTTACGACAGGCTTCAAGTAGCTCCGGCCCCGCGGCATGGTGAATCGCCCCATCGACACCGCCCCCACCCAGCAACGTCGAATTGGCCGCATTGACAATGGCATCGACTTCGAGCGCTACGATGTCACCACGGACGAGGCGGATTGTCGGCATGCGCAAATCTAACTGGCGCTACGGGCTACGATCTGCACCATTCCACGCGGACCGGCGCTGGCTGTTGGGTTCAAACCGACGGCACGCAAGGCATCCAGTACCCACTGCGGTGCCAGACGCAGCTTGGTATATGAACTCACCTTCATGCGCCAGGTCTCGGCCACTCGCTCATGCACGATGTCATGAACCATCATGTGAGTCGGGCCCTCCTCAAGAAAGCAGGTGTGGATTCGATTGGCATCGCTGCGAACCGGAATGAACCGCCGCTCCCCGATGGCGGGAGAGGTATAGTCACGAAACGTCATGGCGAACAAACCGCCTGGGGCGAGGATGCGCGACACTTCACCGAAAAGCCCCGCGATTTCATCCTTGGTTTGAATGTGGGTCAACGTGTCTCCCATGCAAAGCACAATCTGGGGCGCGGCACTCACATAGCTACTGGCATTTAATAGATCGCCTTCAATAGCCCGAATCGGGAGCCCGGCGCCGCGATCCCGAAGTTCCTTGAGCAGTACGGCAGAATCATCAACCGCCGTGACTGCACAACCTCCCCGGGCCAACGGTATCGCATGCATGCCAAATCCGGCGCCCAGATCGAGCGCGCTCATGTCGGCACTTGCCTTGATGCCAAGCTCGTCCAGGTCCGATTGTCCGAAATGAACAGCGCTATCGAAGCCGCCGGCCATCCACAAATATATGGGTGCAAGATGAGAAGAATAATGCTCGCGGACAGTAGTCATGATGATCCCGTTACGGCCTCGCGTCTGAGTCAGTCGAGAACCTCGAAATGCTTGGTCCTCGGATCGTACTCGATCATCATCTCCACGACCTGCGGGGGTACAACCGACGCTTCGGGGTCCGCACCGGCAAACTTGACGATGGCATCGATTGAGTCCCACCTCGTAACGACCTGAAATTCCACTCCCGTCGCAAGGGTGCGAGACAGGATCGAGGCATCAACGAAGCCCGGAATCTTCCGCAGCGCAGGAAAGGTCTCCATGCGCAGATGCCTGACGTAGTCCTGCGCCCGTTCGGACCGAGCAAACCCGCGCCATTGTCTTGAAATCATGTTGGTTTCCTACCTGGCGCAAAGAGCTCAATGTCAGGTCGGCAGCAGATCCGTGCCAAAGTCGGAGAGCGGTCGCACGAGCAGCCACGCTTCTTCCGATTCCCGACCAATGTAGAGATCGCAGATCTCTACTAAGCTGGTCTGATCCTTCACCGACTCATCTCGAATAAGCGGCATCTCCACCATCAGACGAAAGTCCTCACCACTGCTCAGATCACCGGGCAGCTGTGCCAGCACCATTCCTAAGTACGGCTCCGGTTCCACAGAGTCGACATCGGTACTGGTTGACGCGGGGTAGAGCCGTGCCTCGCTCACGTCAGGATGCAGTTCCACGCGGCCGACCGTAGCAAGGTCCACATCCACCCCATCAACGTCCGGTGTCGCCAGATACGCGCTATAGGCATGCACGTCCCCAGCTGCTTGTATCTTCGCGTAGAGTTCGGAAAGCTTCATGATTCTCACCCCACCTAAAGTCAAAGTTGAGCGGCAAGGCGCGGCACCGCGGCGCGACTGGCGCTTTGTTCACGGCGCGCCTGCTCAAGCGCATGTTAGGTCTCCGGCTGCACTGGCACAACTTGGTTTATACCCAATTCGTTGCCGAATGGATCTTTCAAAGATATATGCTTCGCATTCCACGGCGCGATCTCCACTTCCAGACTGAAACCGGGCCGTCGACTTTTCCACTCCGCGACCAATGCATCGAGGTCGTCAACGTCGACGTGGCACTTCACACCACCTGGATTGTCTCCCTGGTGCTCCGAGAGGTGTAGGACGAGACCATCTCGCGACACCTGCATATATACGGGAAAGGTCGGCTCGAGGCGAAACTCCCAGTCGATTGTAAATCCGAGCCAGTCTACGTAGTACGCCTTGGCTTTCTCATAACTCTCGATGTGAAGCATGGGCACGGTGCGCTGCATTGCAGTTCTCCGAAAGGTCTAACGCAAAAATTGAGCGGTCGCGCGCGACCCGTCGGCGGGTCTGGCTGCGGCGGGAGCGATTGGCAGTTTATTCACGGCGCGTCCACTCAAACGCATGTTAAATCCTTTTTGCCGCGCGCCTCTGTGCACGCCACTCTTCATAAGCCGCAACCACCGCGTTCAGTCTATCCCGCTATTGGGGCGAGAGGTTAGCCCGCTTCAGCTTCGGCAGAAATTCCTTAAACATATACCCAGAGCGGAAGAAGTAAGGGCGAACCTCGACGAAGCACAGTGCTGCCTCTATCGCGGCGGAATCCCCTTCGGCGAGTCGAGCCCTAGGGAACCTCTGCACAGGTCGGTTCAGTTGAACGATACTGTGTGCAGCGTGCAGTAGCATTCAAGGGGTTACGGTGAAGCAGACGACGTTTGCATCGGCGGCCTACGACCGGAAGGGCAAGGTGACGCGGCGGGAGCG
>DATHOA010000050.1:0-17455 GCA_035485475.1 Steroidobacteraceae bacterium
TCACGTCCCGGTCATGCGACTCACCACAGTCGCTGCATACCCATGACCTCACAATCAACCCATTGACCCCTCGCGGCCCGGTAAGGCTTCCGCAAGTGGAACAGGTGACGCTGGTGTTTCGCTCGCTGACGACTTCGAAGCCCCTGGCGGCCTGCTGGCTCTTGTAATCCAGGAAACCTTTGAGCATGCCCCAGCCGGAGTCGAGCACGGATTTCGCCATCCGCGTCTTCACCAGCTTTAAGCTGCTCACATCGCCCACGGTGATGTGCTGATATCGATCGACAACGCTTCTCGAAAACTTATGCAAGGCATCGGCGCGGCAGCGGGCGGCCTTTCGGTGAATGCGCTTGGCCTGGCGTTTATGACCCCGGCGCTGGGCTGAGGCGAGCTTCTGGGCAAGCTTGTAAGTCCAACGGCCCGCTTCAAGACGCTCCCCGTCGCTTGTAACGGCAATGTCCTTCAGACCCAGATCAATGCCGACGGCCTCGTAAGGCGCAACGGACTCGGCCACATCCACCTTGACCGGCAGGCACAACCACCAATCTCCCACCGTGTCCTGGGCAAAGCAGCCACCCTGCCATTTGACCCCTTCTAGCCGCTCTTTCTCGAATACCCGAAAGGATTTCCCGGCAAAGCGCAGGCAAACGCCTTTGCGCTTCAGGCTCGCCGCCTTGAAGGGGATCCATCCGAGTGACCGCCGGGAGCCTCGGCTCACCCGCCAGCGCAGCTTCAGGCGTTTTGCGGCCTGGCGCTTCTGCGCGTAATGGGTGCAGATCGACTGGATCGTATCGGCGCCGATCTTGTCAAAATACAGGCTTGCCCCGGACGTCAGGTTGCAAAGGTCAAATCCGGTCAGCCATTTGCGCTTCTTATCCGTGCGGGTGGCCGCCTTCAGACTGATCTCATTGCAGTAGTTGAATACCTCGTTCACTTCCACCGCAGCGGCATTGAGCCACCCGTAGGATTCTTGGCGAACCTTCAATCGAAGCGTGCGCATGAATGAGGCCGGCATGAGCGTATTATCACTCTTCACTGGCGCTCCTGCTCCACTTCGTTGCGCAAGTCACTGGTGGGTCGCGACGTCCGTGTCGCTTCGTCGCGCCTGGCCTATTCGGGCGCGCCCCACACGTGCCTCATGTAGGGTCAGACGGCGCGGGTTCAAGAGCCACCGGTTAAGGAGAATCCAGTCGGACCGGGGCAAGTGGTTTTAGCGGAAGCTATGCTGTATGAATCAAGGCGCCGCTAGCGAGAAGAAGCCACGCACCAACATGGCATGGCTCCGAGGCCAGTTCAAATGCTGAGCCGCCGAGCCGCAATTCTCAGTATTTGCAGTGCCGCGCCACGATGCTCTCAGCCAGTTCCTGCCGCCCGGAGCGGGTGGTGGGCTTCAGGTCCGTCTCTCGTGCGTGATCGGCCAATGCCCCGAGAGTGAATTCCCCATTCATGATGCGGCGGCCGAGGGCGCCCCCCCAGCCTTGATAACGATCATTGCGCAGCCGCGCAAGCTGTCCCTCGGTGACGACATCAGCGGCTGCGAGCAACGCACGGGCAAGCGTGTCGATACCGCCGATATGGGCGAGGTACAGGTCCGCGGGGTCCACCGACTGACGACGCAGTTTGGCGTCGAAATTGAAGCCGCCGGTGGTGAAGCCACCATCCTCGATCAGCTGCATGAGTGCCGGAACCAGCTCCTGAGCATTGTTCGGAAACTGATCAGTGTCCCAACCATTGCGTGGGTCGCCGCGATTGATATCGATCGAGCCGAAAATGCCATAGGCGCGAGCCGCCGCGATCTCGTGTTCGAAGTCGAGGCCGGCCAGGGTGGCATGGTTGACCTCGAGGTTCACCTTCACGTCGTCGGTCAGATCGTATCGCTGCAGAAAGGCATAGACGGCAGCGGCGTCCCGATCGTACTGATGCTTGGTCGGTTCGAATGGCTTCGGCTCGATCAGAATGGTGCCCTTGAATCCGATGCGGTGCTTGTGCTCGACGACCATCGTCAGGAACCGGCCGTATTGATCCAGCTCCCGACGCAGGTCCGTGTTGAGCAGGGAGTCGTAGCCTTCGCGCCCGCCCCACAGCACGTAGTTCTCTCCGCCGAGCCGCTGCGTCGTCTCCAGGCAGCAGCGCACCTGCGCCGCCGCCCACGCAAAGATCTCCGGGTCCGGACTGGTCGCAGCGCCGCCGGCGTAGCGAGGATGGCTGAAGAGATTGGCGGTGCCCCATAGCAGCTTGATGCCGCTGGCACTCATCTTCTGTGCGATCAGCGTCTCGATCTGGCGAAGATTGGCTTCATGCTCTTGCACGGAGCCCGCGCTGGCCATGACATCGACATCATGAAAGGTGAAGTACTTCACTCCCAGGCGCGTGAGGAAATCGAAGGCCGCGTCGAGCTTTTCCTGCGCCATCTGCGCCGTGATCTGCGGCCCCAGCCATGGGCGCGGCAGAGATCCCGCCCCGAAGATGTCCGCCCCGGGCCAGTTGAAAGAGTGCCAGTAGCACACGGCGGGCTTCAGCCAGTCTTCCATCCGTTTGCCGAGCACGACGCGATCCTTGTCGTATACCCGGTAGGCAAACTCGCTGGTCGCGTTCGCACCCGCGAAGCGCACCGGCTCTACATTGGAGAAGACTGTCATGTTGGGAAACTCCGCGAGGCATCGTTGTTCGCCGTCAGGCGCTGCCCGAGTCTAGTGATAGCGCTATCATCACGCAAGGCCCGGCGACCGTGGCGCCCAGGCTCGACGCAGGACCTAGGGCGGGGCCGACGAATCGCGTTTGATCAAGGTGAAGTTGACAATATGCTGTTGCGGACCGAGCGTGCTGCCGTTGGCGCGCAAGCGGATCTCTTCGAGCAGCATCTCAATGGCTTTGCGGGCCATGGCCGCCACGGGCTGACGGATGGTGGTCAACGCCGGCCAGATGGTCGTCGCCATGGGGGTATCGTCAAATCCCACGATCGTCAGATCACGCGGCACTTCCAGCCGCAGGCGATGCGCCACAGCGATGGCCGCGGCCGCCATATCATCGTTACTCGCGAAAATAGCGCTGGGACGCTGTGCCGCGGCCAGCAGCTGTTCGGTTGCGAGCAGCCCCGAGCGATAGGTGAAGGCGCCCTGCTTGACCCAGTCCGGGCGCGGTTCCATGCCGCGCTCAGCCAGCGCCGCAACGAAGCCCGCGTAGCGTTCAGCGCTCGCGGTCTGATTGGCGGCCCCGAGTATGAAGCCGATTTTCTGGTGGCCCAGCGACAACACGTAGCGCGTCATGGCCGCGGCGGCCTCAAAGTCATTGATGCGCACCGAGAGTCCCTCGGCAGCGGGACGGCCGGTTGCCACGGCGACGAAGGGCTCGCGCGCGGCGCGCAGCGTATCCAATGCCGTCTTCGAATCCGACAGCGGTGGCGGCAGGATGATGCCGCCTACGCCTTCCGCCAGCAGTTTCGCAATCACGGCGCGCTCATTGCGGGTGCCGCACCGCTCCAGCACGACCTGGCAGCCGGCCTGACTGCTTTGCTCCAGCACGCCCACCAGCAGTTCATTCATGTAGGTGGCGCTGGGATTGTTGTACAGCAGCCCGATGTGGACCGTGGATGCCTTGGCCAGATTGCGCGCCGCCACATTGGGCGAGTAGCCCAGTTTTTCGATGGCGGTTTGTACGCGCGCGCGGGTTTCGGCGCGGACCTTGGCATCCCCGCTCAGGACACGCGACACCGTCATGGGTGACACGCCAACGTGCTTGGCAACCTCATGCATGGTGACCGCGTCACGGCGGCGGCGGCGGGTTCTCTTCACGGCGCTCCTTGTCAGCACGCCCATTTACGCTCGATTCTATAGGTGATTGTCCCTCAATGGCTGGGGATTGGGGCCTGCAGCGGCGGGCCGGCGCCGGCCCGCAATGCGGCGAGCCACTGCTGCGAGCGCTCGGTGTACGGCCGCTGCTGTTCGGCAGTCGCGAAATTGTTGTGGGGCGAGTCCACCATGGGCACTGCCTCTTTTGGTGCCGAGATACGGTTAAATGCGGTCCAAATGCCCGCGGGCGGTGCAGTGGTATCCGTAAATCCCATGGCCACCAGGGTCGGGGCGTGGATACGCGCAGCACAATTCACCGTGTCGAAGTACGGTGCGGTGCGCAGTGCCCGCGCATTCGTGGCGGGCCAGTTGGGGTACCCGGTCAGCCGGCCGTGCGCCTCGCCATTGCTATCGGCTCCGGACGGTTCATTGACGATCACGGCGGTGATTCTGGGATTCAGTGCCGCGGTGCACAGGCTTTGCTGGCCACCCATGCTGGTGCCCATGACGACCAGGGTGTGCCCATCCCAGTCCGGCCGGGTCGCGAGGTATTCGATCGCGCGATAGTCGGACAGATACATGCGCAGAAAGTAGCTGTGATTTCGATCCTCGCGCCCGATGGTCTGATAGTTCTTCAGTTCGGTCGGCAGTGCGTCGTAATAGGCCTGTGGCTGATCCGGCAGCACATCGTGCGGTTCAACGTTCAGCGCCAGCCAGCCCTCGGCGGCCCGATCCGTGACCCATTGCCGCTGCAATGGGTAGGGGCCGCCTGCGTACTGCAGAATGAGCAAGGCAGGGTGGCGACCCGCGCCCACGGGCCGCGCGATCTGGCCGTGAATGTGGGCGCCGTCTAGGGTGCGCATCACGATGGTCGCGTATTCGACTCCCGCCTTCCCGCTTGGCGCCGTCGTGAGCACCGGCTCCGCCGGCACCGCTGCCAGCAGCTGCAGCTTTGATTGCCAGAACCGATCGAAGTCGGCCGGCTCCGGCACCGACGGACGCAAGCGCTCCGGGGCGACCGCGGCCCCGAGCAGCATGGGCGGCTCACCCTTGTTCGGCATGGCGATCTCGACGTACAGCATTTCGGGCCGCGCGCCCTTCACTTCGATGCGCGCCACATTGGCTGCAAAATGCAACTCGCCGCTGGCAATGACCTTGAGGGCATTCTGCTTGATGACGTAGCGGTAGCCGTGCGCGGGTGCCTGCGGTGCACGCGTTATCGACCAGCCCACCGTCTCGCCGATGCGATAGATACCGCTGTCCCGATCGCGCTTTGCCGACAGCATAGGTGCTGGCGCAGGCGCAGCTGTCTGGGCCCATGCGCCAACGCACATGGCACTCAGACATGCCGCCACTGCCGCAGCGCCCAGGACCCCACGCATGCCCGCGCACCTTTTGCCACTCGGATTCATCTGCGGATCTCCTTAGCCGATTGCAACGATCTCTCAAACACGGCGCCCTGCACAGCAATGCAATATGGTAGCGCTCCCACGGAGCAGGGTGTACGATCCTTTTCGCCTTCGAGGGGGGGACCAGGATGGGATGCGGGCGACTGTCTACGCCAATATTGCTTGTGTCGCTGTCATGGGCGGCTGCGGCCATCGCGGCCGACCGCCCCGCCGTGGCACCGTATCAAGATCCCTCCGTACCGCTGGAGCGGCGTGTGGAGGACCTGCTGGCGCGGATGACGCTTGCAGAGAAGATCGCGCAGATTACCTGCATCTGGGACCACAAGAAGGACGCTCTGGATGCCGCGGGCAACTTCGATGAGGCCAAGGCCCGCGCGGCGTTCCCGGCCGGCATCGGCCAGGTGGCGCGCCCGAGCGATCTGAACGGCAGCGGCGGTGATCCGCTGCAGCAGCCCTTCCGCGATGCCCGCCAGACCGTGGCGCTGGTCAATGCCATCCAGCACTTCGCGATGAAGGATACGCGGCTGGGCATACCGGTGCTGTTTCACGAAGAGGGCCTGCACGGCTACGTAGCGCGCGACGCCACCAGCTTCCCTCAGGCCATCGCCCTCGCCAGTTCCTGGGATCCGCAGCTGCTCACCCGCATCTTCGCGGTGGCCGCGCGTGAAATCCGGGCGCGCGGCGTGCAGCTGGTACTGGCACCCGTGGTCGATGTCGGTCGCGACCCGCGCTGGGGCCGCATCGAGGAAACCTATGGCGAGGACCCTTATCTCGTGGGGCAGCTGGGCAGCGCGGCGGTGCGCGGCTTCCAGGGTGAAACCCTGCCCCTGATGCCGGGGAAGGTATTCGCCACTCTCAAGCACATGACCGGGCACGGCCAGCCTGAGAGCGGCACCAACGTCGGGCCGGCGAGCATTTCCGAGCGCACGCTGCGCGAGATGTTCTTCCCGCCCTTTGCGACGGCCATCCATACGGCCAACGCCCGCAACGTCATGGCCTCCTACAACGAAATCGATGGCATCCCCTCGCACGCCAATTACTGGCTGCTGCACGATGTGCTGCGGGGCGAGATGGGTTACACGGGCGCGGTGGTCAGCGACTACTACGGCATCGAGCAGCTGCAACAGCTGCACCATGTCGAACCGGACCTGATGCACGCGGCCGCCCGGGCCCTGCATGCGGGTGTCGACTTCGATCTGCCCGACGGCGATGCCTACGCCAAGCTCCCGGAGGCGCTCGCTGCGGGTCTCGTGACGCAGGGGCAGATCGATACGGCGGTGCGGCACATGCTGCGGTTGAAGTTCCAGGCCGGGCTCTTCGAGCAGCCCTACGCCGATGCCGACTATGCGGCGACCATCACCGGCAATGCCGAAGCGCGCGCGCTCGCGCTCGAAGCGGCGCGCCGCACTACCGTGCTGTTGAAGAACGACGGCGCCCTGCCCTTGCATGCCGATGCCCTCAAGACGCTGGCGGTCATTGGTCCGAATGCCGCAACGGTGGAGTTGGGGGGCTACTCCAATGTGCCGGCACACTCGGTCAGCCTTCTGGATGGCATTCGCGCCAAGCTCGGCCAACGGGTGCACATCGTCACGGCCGAGGGCGTGCAACTGACGGCCAAGGGCGACTGGTACACCGATGAGGTGCAGCTGGCCAACCGCGACGCCAACCTGCGCCGTATCCAGCAGGCCGTGACCGTCGCGCGCGGGGCCGACGCCATCGTGCTGGCCATAGGTGGCAGTGCCGCAACCAGTCGCGAGGGCTGGGCCGACAACCACCTCGGCGACCGTGACAGTCTCGGGCTGGTGGCCCAGCAGGATGAGCTGGCGCAGGCGATGTTTGCCTTGGGCAAGCCCGTGGTCGTCGTCCTGATCAACGGATCGCCCCTGTCCGTGCCGGAGATCGTCGCCAAGGCGAATGGGCTGCTGGAGGCCTGGTATCCCGGGCAGGAGGGCGGCACCGCGCTGGCCGACATCCTGTTCGGGGACAGCAATCCCGGTGGCAAGCTGCCGCTGACCATCGCCCGCTCCGTGGGGCAGCTGCCGATGTTCTACAACCAGAAACCCAGCGCGCATCGCGGCTATCTGTTCGATACGAAGGAGCCATTGTTTCCCTTCGGCTATGGACTGTCGTATTCCACCTTCGAGCTTGGGCCACCGCAGCTATCCGCCGCACACATCACGGCCGGCCAGTCGGTGAGCGTGGCGGTGACTGTTCGCAACACCGGCAAGGTCAGCGGCGATGAAGTCGTCCAGCTATACCTGCATGAGATTACCGCGCCGGTCACGCAGCCCATCAAGCAGCTCAAGGGATTCAGCCGCGTCACGCTGGGACCGGGCCAGAGCACGACGGTGCGCTTCACTCTCGATCGCTCCGCCCTGAGCCTTTGGGATGAGCATATGAAGCACGTGGTCGCGCCCGGCAGCTTCGAGATCATGGTCGGATCCAATTCGGTGGATTTGAAGACCGCGCTGCTCGAAGTCGCTCCCGAATCGACTCGCGGCGACGCCGGCGGTGGTGGTGTTACGGGCCCCCCAACTCGTACGCAACCGCCGCCGGCGTCCGCCGGCGCACCGCTGGAGACCCGACCGCAATGAAACGCCGCACACTGCTGCAATCCCTGGCCGCGTTCGCCGGGATGCCGCTCGGCGTGCTGGTGCGACCGGCGGCCGCACAGGGGGCGGCCCCGCTGCAGGCGGCCGCCCCGGCCAAGCCGGTGGCATTCCCCAAGGGTTTTCTGTGGGGCGCGGCCACTGCCGCTTATCAGGTCGAGGGCGCCTGGAATGAAGATGGCAAGGGCGAGTCCATTTGGGACCGCTTCAGTCACACCGCCGGCAACATCAAGAACGGTGCCACCGGCGATGTTGCCTGTGACAGCTATCATCGCTATCACGACGACATCGCGCTCCTGAAGCAGCTGAATCTGAAGAGCTACCGCTTCTCGATCGCGTGGCCGCGCATCCAGCCTGCGGGCCGCGGCGCAGCCAATTCGCGCGGGCTTGATTACTACAAACGGCTGACGGATGCAGTGCTCGAAGCCGGAATACGGCCGCTGCCAACGCTCTATCACTGGGACCTGCCACAGGTGCTGGAGGATGCAGGCGGCTGGCCGAACCGCGACACCGCCGCGCGTTTCGCCGACTACGTGGGCATCGTCGGGCATGCGCTCGGCGACCGACTGCCGCAGTGGACCATTTTCAACGAACCGAAGACCTTCACCGGCGTGGGCTACTGGAATGGCCGGCATGCGCCCGGCCGGCGCGACTGGCGCGCATTCCTCAAGGCCACGCACGTGGTAAACCTCGCACAGGGGATGGCCTTCCGCGCATTGAAGTCGATCAACAGCCGGTTCTCCGTGGGCAGCGCCTTCGATGTCGCTCCGATGTTTCCGGCGACGGCCGCCTACGAGGATGTCGCAGCAGCGGAGCGCTGGCACCGCTTCCAGAACCTATGGTTCGTCACTACCGCCTTGCACGGTCACTACCCCGAAGGGGTTCTGCCCGCGGAGCACCAGGCCGAACTGCTTGGGTTCCGCGCGGGCGATGAGCGGCTGATGCGTGCCCCGCTGGATTACATGGGGCTCAACTATTACTCGCCGTGGCTGGTGCAGCACTCCACGGCCCCCGACAGCGCCATCGATGTGCAAGTCAGTGGGCAGTGGGCGACTGCGCCGATCAAAACTCCCAAGACCGACGTCGGCTGGGACATCTATCCGCAGGGCTTTCATCAGATCCTGGTGCGCATGCTGCGCGAGGCCGGGCCGTTGCCGATCGAGATCACCGAGAACGGGGCGGCCTATAACGCTGCGCCGGATGCACATGGCCAGATCCATGACGGTGCGCGCATCGCCTACCTGCGCAGCCACCTGCAGGCTGTGGCCCAGGCGATCAGCGACGGCGTACCGGTGCGCGCCTATCACTGCTGGAGCCTGATGGACAATTTCGAGTGGGCCGAAGGCTATTCACAGCGCTTCGGACTCACTTATGTCGATTTCGCGCAGCAGCAGCGCCGCACCATCAAGGATTCCGGTCACTGGTACGCGGGTGTCGCTGCAGCGAATGCGCTCAGCTGAGGGCCGCCCCGGGCGGGTCAATCCCTGATGGGCTTGAGCAGGGGACGCCCGGATCGCCATCGTGCGATCAGTGATTGATCGCGCAGCACCGCGGCGACCGCGGTGTGCAGCTCCATGGGGTCCGCGCTCAGCCCCAATCCCTCAAGTGCCCGCTTCATGCCCGCCCCAGTGGCGGCCATGGTTTGTTCGATCACCGCGAGCTTGCGGATTCCGACCGAATGATCCGCAGGATTCTCGTACGATGCTTCACACGCATCGACGTCCAGTGAATGATGCAAGGCACAGGCCATCGGTCGGGCCCGATAGGCGCTGCAGGTGCCCTCCACGAGAAAGGCGCACTTGAGGTTCTGCGACCAATGTTGCTCTTCGGTCATATGCGCGATCCGAGCAGCGTTCGCCAGCACGCGCTCCTCGATTTCCTGCGCCAGTGCGGCAGGGATCTGTGATTTCAGATGGCGAAACAGTGCGATCGCTTCATGCGGCGCCACGGTCACACGCAGATGACAGCAGAAGCTGCATCCGGGCTTGCAGGCGATGGGCGCACCCTCCTTCGTGAGATGGGCAAACGTCGCCTCAAATCTTCGATCGGCCTTGGCGACGAGCGCCGTGCATGAGTCCACGTCCGTGCCGTTCTTGAGCGTACTGGCGGTCACATCCCGGATGAATTCTTCTGCCGCACGAGGATCTGTCAGCTCA
Source organism: Steroidobacteraceae bacterium (assembly GCA_035485475.1). Taxonomy (GTDB): domain Bacteria; phylum Pseudomonadota; class Gammaproteobacteria; order Steroidobacterales; family Steroidobacteraceae; genus DAIDKA01. Next base: position 9,960 of record DATHOA010000050.1, read on the forward strand.
TGCATGGTTGGCTGATCCGGGCCGGGTCAAAGTGCCGCAGCGTGAAAGCGCAGGTGCTCTTCGACGAATGTGGAAATGAAGTAGTAGCCGTGGTCATAGCCCTCATGGCGCCGCAGCCGCAGCGGCTGGCCCACCGCCGCGCAGGCCTCTTCAAACAGCTCCGGCAGCAGCTGCGACTGATGCAGGAATTTGTCCGCGAGACCCTGGTCCACGAGGATCCTGGGGAAGACGGATTTGCCGGCCGCCTTGATCAGTTCGACCGCATCGTAGGCTCTCCAGGCAGCCTGATCCTCGCCCAGGTAGCGCGGCAAGGCCTTGCGTCCCCAGGCACAGCGCGTCGGGGAGCAGATCGGTGCAAAGGCCGACACCGACTTGAAGATCTGCGGATTGCGCAACGCCAGCACCAATGCCCCGTGCCCTCCCATGGAGTGGCCGAAAATCCCGATGCGCTGCGCGTCCCCCGGGAAATTCGCCAGCACCGTCTCGCGCAGTTCCTCCAGTACGTAGTCGTACATGCGATAGAACTTCGCCCATGGCTGTTCGGTGGCATTGAGATAGAAACCCGCGCCGGCGCCGAATTCCCAATCGTCCGCCTCACCGGCAATGCCGGTGTTGCGCGGACTGGTATCGCAGGTGACCAGCATCACGCCCAGTTCCGCGGCACAGCGCTGGGCACCGGCCTTGATGACGGCGGTCTCCTCGGTGCAGGTCAGACCCGCAAGATAGAACAGCACCGGTACCGAACGGGTCGCCGCCTGCGGTGGACGGTACACCGCAAAGCGCATCGGCAGGCCGATGACGCGTGAGTCGTGGCGATAGAAACCCTGGGTGCCCTCAAAGCACCGGGCCTCGCTTAGCGTTTCAATATTCAAGATGCGAAATCAGTACACCACGACACTGCGGATCGACTCCCCGCGCGTCATCAGGTCGAAGGCATCATTGATGCGCTCCAGCGGCATCGTATGCGTGATCAGATCATCGATATTGATCTTGTGCTCCATGTACCAGTCGACGATCTTCGGCACATCGGTGCGGCCGCGCGCGCCGCCAAAGGCGGTTCCCCGCCACACCCGCCCGGTCACCAGCTGGAATGGCCGGGTCGCAATCTCCTGGCCGGCGGCCGCGACACCGATGATGATGCTCTGCCCCCAGCCGCGATGACAGCACTCCAGTGCCTGGCGCATCACCTGGGTACTGCCGATGCACTCAAAGGAGTAGTCCGCACCGCCTTTCGTGAGTTCGACCAGGTGCGCGACCAGATCGCCCTTCACCTCCTTCGGGTTCACGAAATGTGTCATGCCGAACTGTCGTGCCAGCTTCTCGCGCGCGGGATTCATATCGACGCCCACGATCATGTCGGCACCGGCGAGCCTTGCCCCCTGCACGACATTGAGTCCGATACCCCCTAAGCCGAACACCACCACGTTTGCGCCCGGTTCGACTTTCGCCGTGAAGATGACGGCACCAATCCCGGTGGTCACTCCGCAACCGATGTAACAGGCCTTGTCGAACGGCGCATCATCACGGATCTTCGCCACCGCAATTTCCGGCATCACGGTGTAGTTCGCGAAGGTCGAGCAACCCATGTAGTGATACACGGGCTTGCCCTTGAAGGAGAAGCGGCTGGCGCCGTCGGGCATGACGCCCTTGCCCTGGGTCGCGCGGATGGCGGTGCACAGATTGGTCTTGCGCGAAGTGCAGCTCTTGCATTCACGGCATTCCGGCGTGTAGAGCGGGATGACGTGATCGCCTTTCTTCAAGGAACGCACGCCCGGCCCGACATCCACGACGATGCCCGCGCCCTCATGGCCGAGAATGGAAGGAAACAGCCCTTCAGAATCGGCTCCGGATAACGTGTACTTATCGGTGTGGCAGATTCCGGTCGCTTTGACCTCGATCAGTACCTCACCGGCCTTGGGACCGTCCAGCTGCACGGTCTCGATGCTGAGTGGCTTGCCCGCTTCGAACGCCACGGCGGCTCTGACATCCATGACATCAAGCCTTCAGTACGCCCGAAGCCTTCGCAATGTGGGTCGCGATGAAATCCATCAGCGGCGGCGACAGGCAATCGTAGGGCTCCAGTTTCAACTCCCGCAGGCGCGCGCGCACCGCACCCATCTGGCCAGGATCCGCGCCGGATTCGATGATCGATGAGACGAAGGCGGCGAATTCGGGCTGCGACCAGCCGCTTTGCGGTGACAGCTCGGTGTGGATGAAATCCAGGCCGTAGAAAGGATGCCCGGTCTTCTCGATGCGGCCATACATGTGCGTGCCGCACACCTTGCATGCATGACGCTGGATGGTTGCGCTGGCATCGACAATGGCGAGTTTGTCGGCGTTCTTGGTCACCGTGACCTTGTCACGCGGCGCCACGGCCACTACCGCGAACAACGCGCCCTTGGGCTTCCAGCACTTGGTACAGCCGCAGGCATGGTTGTGCGCCGATTGGGTCTTGACGGAAACCTCAACGGGATTCTGGGAGCATTTGCACACCAGCGTGCCGCCAGCGAAGTCCTTGGCCGCCGGCTTCAAGCCGTTATCTACCGAAGGATGAATCGAGACCGTGGCCATATGGGCGACCCTCTTGTGAATGGGAGTCGGAGTATAGCGTCGACCCGTTGCGTCCGTGCGCCCAGGATCAATGCACCGCGGCAGGTCACGGCTGCATTACTGGTTGAGAAAATGTGGGTATAACATTCTGTCCTGGACCCTATCGCTGAAGAGACAATTTCGTGACAACCGTTGACTTGTCCGGTGGCCGCCTGGGCGGCTCAGGCGGTCAGGTACGACGGCACTTCTGCCCGGTGTGCGCCAGCCGGCTGTACACCGCGGCGGATTCGGCCGGACCGGTGCGCATGGTTCAGGCCGGAACGCTCGATGATCCGGAGGCCGTCACACCGACCGTTGCCATCTACGTCAAAGATGCGCTGAGTTGGGACCGGATCGACACCGCCGTCGCGCAGTTCGAGAACCTGCCACCGGCTGCCCCACGAGTTTGACCGTCCTGAGCCAGTCAGGATTCGCGCCTGCGGGCCGGTCATGGCAGGATGGGTGACTAAGTGTAACGACCTCGCGGTAGCCATGTCGTCCGATCCGCACCACCATCGGTCGCTCGAATCCGCCATTGCGCCGCACCAGGCCCCGGCGCCGCGGCAGTATGCGGCCGTCCGGCGTGCGGCAATGCTGCTGGGCCCCAGCCTGGCCCTGTCCGGGTGCACGGTGGGTTTCTGGAGTTACCAGCAGATCGCGGCGCCTGAGGCGCAGTACGTGCAGGTCAATTGCAATGGCCGTGACGGACCGCCGAAGCTGGCGTACTACCCCTTTCACGAAATCTTCATCGGCGTCGCGGTCGACCCCCTGGATCTGCGCTTGCGCACCCCGCGCGGCATACACGCCCACCTGGATGGCGATTCGGTGCGAGTCAGCGGCCACACCGACAAGGGCAACCTGGATTTGACACTGAAACTGAAGACCGCGGCCCAGGCCAGTGACGCCGGCAGTCTCGCCGAAATGCGCTTCGAGGAGCGCCATGACAGCAGCTGGGCACCCGGTGTCCCCAACTCGGAGACCCAGATTGACACCATGACGACGGGCACGATCCTGCTACCCCCCATTACCATCGACAACACGACCTGGCCGGCCCAGAGCCTGCCTTTTACGCGCAAGGTTTACTCGCAGGTGATGCAAGCGAACTCGCCCTGCTCATCGCCGCCTTGATCGTCCGCGCTGCGACCACGGTCCCCCCGCGACCCACCCGGGCGGCTATCATTGGCTGCCTGCTCGCCGTCTATATTCTGTGGGGCACGACGTACTTCGCCATCAAGGTGGCCATTACCGGTTTTGCCACTTTCTTCTTCGTGGGCACGCGCTTTGTCGTCGCCGGTGGGCTGCTCCTGCTGTGGCAGATGCTGCGCGGCGCACCCATGCCCACGCTGGCGCAGTGGCGTGGCGCGGCCCTGGTCGGCTGCCTGCTGCTGCTGGCCGGAAACGGGACCATCGCGATGGGTGAGCATTGGGTGAGTTCGGGTGCCGCCGTCGCGCTCGCCAGCAGCGTCCCGCTCAGCACGGCTGCCTGGTCGTGTCTGTTCGGCGAACGGCCGGCGCGACTGGAATGGCTGGCCATGGCGGTCGGCACCGCGGGCATCGCCGTCATGCTGCTGGGCCACGATCTGCAGGCCAGCCCCCTGGGCGTGGGCGTGGTACTGGGCGGTACCGTTTGCTGGTCACTGGGCACGGTGCTGGCACGCCGGGTCGAGGTTCCGCCGGGTGCCACCGGCTTTGGCGCCGAGATGCTGTGCGCCGGAATCGCCGGGTTCATTGTCAGCGCCCTGGCCCGGGAGCCGTGGGTTTTCGCCACCGCAGTCAAGCCCTGGGCGGCGTGGGGCTACCTGGTGGTGTTCGGATCACTCATCGGCTTTTCAGCCTTCCGCTTCCTGGTCGAGCGGGTATCTGCAACCCTGGCGACCACGTATGCCTACGTGAACCCGCCCGTCGCCTTGGCCGTGGGCTGGTGGCTGGGTCATGAACAATTTTCAACGCAACTGCTGCTGGGACTGCCCATCGTGCTGGGCGCCGTGGCCCTGCTCACCTGGGCGCATACCCGCGCGACGCGCTGATCTATCAGAACGCGAAGTATGGCCCGATGGTGCCACCGGCGTTCACACCTTCCATGGCGGTATACACGTTGTGCCCGTAGTAGAACGGCAGTCCCCAGGCAAAAGTGTCGGCGCCCTGGCTGCCCGCCGAGCCCGCCAGATTGCTGAACGCAGCAAAGGAAGGATTCGCGTTGAACAGCGTATCACCGGCGGCTATCGAGAAATTCAGCATCACGCCCAGGTTGTTGGCGCCGGTTACATTGGCGGACAGGCTTGTGGGCGATGCGGGACAGAAGAATCCCGACTGGGTGCAGTTGGGTATATTGCTGTCTTCGAAGTAAATGGCATTCGAGCCGCTATCGAAATAGCTCATCGTGTCGTTCTGGTTCAGGCTGGACACATTGGTCGTCACGAAGCCGCTTGAATCTGTCGTCAGCACCGACACACCCCCGGCGAGGGCGTTGTTGGACTGGGTGCTGATGCCAAACACCAATGTTCCTGACACCGTTGCCGCGCCGTTGGCACCCACTGCCGGCAACTCGATAATGGCGCCGTTGTTGTCGGTTGCGAAAGCATGGACTGGATTTTCCACCTGGCTTGCCACCGCAACGAGCGTGGCGGAGCACCCCGAGCTGGTGCAGCTGTAATAACCGTTGCCGTTACCGACGCCTTGCGTCGTGGCGCAGAAAGTGTCGCAATCATAGTTGAACAGTCCCACGCCGATGATGCCGTTGGCGCCAAATGCCGGCACGGTGTTTTCGGCGATGTTCATACCGGCCGAGGCGCAGTCCGACGGAACCGGATAGCTCGTGGTGCCGATGACCTGAACCGGAAGATTGGGCGCCGATTCACCCGTGATGGCCGTATCCGCGCCGCCGACATGCACATCGGCCCGAACGATCGGACCCCAGCTGTAACCGTCCACGAACAGCGTGCATTCGGCGAGTGTTCCGCTCCCGACGCTGACCAGCTGCAGCGCGTTCTGCATGGTCGAATTCAGCACCGAGGAGATGATGCGCAGACCCTGCGAACCGGTGTCTACCTGAACATGATCGATGGTCTGGCAATTCGTGGTGCTGCCCGGAACGCACACCGTCACGTTCACATACAGGATGTTCACGGCGGCGTCGTTGGCGGCTGCCAGCGCCGCCGGGCCCTCATCAACGATGGCGTTGGCCACATTGTTGGCAGTGCCACTGCCCGAGCCGCCACTGCCGGAACCACCGCTTCCCGAGCTGCCGCCCGAGGAGGTGGTGACGGTACTGCCGCCACCGCCGCAGGCGGCCAGCAACAAGGATGCGCAGATCAGACCGGCAAGTAATTTTCGCAAGATAATCCTTTACTGAATGTCGGCGGCCGTGACGCCCGACGGCAGCATGGTCGGCACCCAAGCGCGGCCCGCGAAAGCGCGCATCTTGCCACTGGACTCGATGACAATATCCGGGGTGTTTATGCGCACCAGGCGATGCCGTACGGCCGGTTGCTGAGCAGCGGCTTTGAGGTCGGCAAAGTGGTTGCCCAGTATCAACTGCAGATCTGGCAGGGTCGGCCCATGCCAGGTGACGGCGTAGACCAAGCCATTGCCGCCCACATATTCGGTAACCACGGTGCCCGAAGGCAACTGCAATTCCTGCTTGCGCAACGCTCCGGTGGGCACGGGACGCGTGAGCGCCTTCATGCTGACGCGATCGGATTCGACGGAGTCGGCCGTACCGCCCAGGGCCGCCCGCGCAGGTTGCGGGAGACCCTGGAACAGCAGGCATGCGAGAGCGAGGCTGTAAAGCGTTGCTCGCATCGTGGTCACGTCAGCCATTACCACTGGCGGCGCGCTTGGCCGCCCACGCCGCGCGGCGCGCCTGCTCCTTGGCCTGGAGGGACGCGAGCACGGTCGGCAGTTGCTGCCGCTGGGTCGAGTTCAGGACGGCGTAGATCTGCCCGGCCAACGCCGACTCCTTCTGGATGCGGCCGGCGGCGGCTGTCTGCGCACCCTGCACCGCCGAGGCGAAGCCCGGGTCTCCGGGATTGCCGAGCACGGTCATCGCCGGTTGCTGTGGCTGCGCTCCGGGCTGACGCGCCTGGCGCGCGCTGGTCATAATGCCCTTGATGCTGGTCTGTTGATCGGGTGTCAGATTCAGCTGCCGGGTGGCGCGCAGCAGCGAACCCAGAAAGCGCCCGCCACCGAAGTGGCCGAAGTGGCCGCGATGATGGGTCTGTTGCGGGGCCGAGCTGGCCGGCGCTGCCGGAGCGGACTGCGCGCACGCCGTCCCCACCACACCTGCGCCGAGCGTTGCCACGGCAACGGCAAACAGTACCCCCTGAATGGTCGACTTCATGAATGCATTCTCCGAAGATCCTGAGTTAGACGACTTGTAACCGACTGTTAAGGAACCAGTTCTCTAGTCCTTCGCAGTCTACGCTGTGACAAGCGTCCCAAGCATGCGGTTGTTGACGGCACAACACCAAAATTACGCCGCCTTAAGCCCCTGGAAAGGTGGCGTTACAATTTGCGTGTAATTACGCGCAATTCAGCTTACAAACGGATTACGGCGCACTATTGTCTGGTCGCGATCCGGACCGGTTGAAATCATGTCAATGGGTACGCCCGCCAGTTCCTGGATGCGCTCCAGATAGCGGCGCGCATTCAGCGGCAACTCCTCGAAGCGCACCGTACCGACCGTGGACTCACGCCAGCCCGGCATCTCCTCGTACAGCGGTACCACTTCCGAATACGCATCCACAAACAGTGGCATTTCGCTCAACACCTCCGTACCGCTGCGATAGCCGACACAGATACGGATGGTTTCCAGTTGATCGAGCACGTCCAGCTTCGTGACCACGAGGCCGGTCACGCTGGACTGCGCTATGCAACGGCGCAGCACCACGGCGTCAAACCAGCCACAG
>DATHOA010000051.1:0-19189 GCA_035485475.1 Steroidobacteraceae bacterium
GCGGCCAGCGCCGGCACCAGGACCGGCGCGGGCCGCGACGCCGGGCGCCTAAACACGACCGAACACCCGGTTGAGCACGGCGAAGCGCTGCGCGAGCTCCGGGGTCAGGCTGTGCTCGGGCAGACGCCAGGACCAATTCCCGGACACCGTGCCCGGGGTGTTCAGACGTGCCTCGGAACCCAGGCCCAGCACATCCTGCATGGGCACCACCGCCAGCTGCGCGACGCTGCCGACCAGCGCGTGAATCATCGCTTGCGGCATCGTTGCGGGACCGGCGCGCAGGAAGTACTCAACCCGCCCCCGGGTTTCCGCATCGAGGCTCGTGTACCAGCCCAGCGTGGTGTCGTTGTCATGGGTGCCGGTGTACACCACGCTGGCCTGCTCGTACATGTGGGGCAGGTGCACATTGTCGCCGCTGCCATCGAAGCCGAATTGCATCACGCGCATGCCCGCCAGGCCAAAGTCGCGGCGCAGCGCCTCCACATCCGGTGTGATCACCCCCAGGTCTTCGGCCACCACCGGCAATGTGCCAAGCTCGCCCTTGAGCAATTGCAGCAGCTCCCGCCCGTGCGAGGGCTGCCAGCTGCCCGCCCGCGCATCCGGTGCACCGGCCGGCACGGCCCAGTGTGCCGCCAGCGCCCTGAAGTGATCGATGCGCAGCAGGTCCACGCGCTCCAACTGGCGATGGATGCGCGAGCGCCAGAACCTGAAACCATCGCGGCGCATCTCATCCCAGGCATACAGCGGGTTGCCCCACAGCTGTCCGAGCTGCGAGAAATAGTCCGGCGGCACGCCGGCCACGGCCGTCGGCTTACCCGTCGCATCCAGCTGGAACTGGTCGCGGTTCGCCCACGCTTCGGCCGAGTCCGGGGCGACGTAAAATGGCACATCACCGAACATCGCGATGCCGTGCGACCGGGCGTACTCATGCAATCGGCGCCATTGCCACGCGAACGTGAACTGCTGCTCGCGGATCGTGCGCAGGCCTTGCGCCTGCTCGCGGCGCAGCCCCGCCATCGCCTGCGGCTGGCGGTCCCGGTACTGCGGCGGCCAGTGCCACCACGGCGTACCGCTGTGCATGCTGCTCAGGACTTCGAAGGCGGCGTAGTCCTCGAGCCAGTCCTGCGCGCCGTCCACGAAGGTCTGAAACTCGCTCGAATTCAGCGGTGCCGGCTCGTCCGGATCGATGAGCGCAGCGTTTCCCGCCGAGTCCGAGCGCACCCAGTAGGGTGAGCCGTCCGCGCCGGTCGGGCCGAGCGGCAGGATCTGCCACACCCCGAAGCCGGCGCTGGCCAGCCAATCGATGAAGGTGCGCCCGCCCTGGCCCAATCCGGCATGCAGCGAGCCCACATGCAGCAGCACACCGGCGCGACGCCGTGCCAGCACCGGGACCGGGGTGGCACTCATGGGATGCCTTGGGCACGGCGCATGACGCCGCCATTGTCCATCGCGCCCGACCCGACCGAAATCGGCCGGGAGAGGGCCTGCGGTGCGGCACGACCCAGCAATTGGTAGAGGTTCTGCAGCTGGCGGCGGAACAACTGGTCGAACTGGCTGACGGCCTCGGCCGGATTGTAGTCACCGAACCACCAGAACCAGTCCGAGCTTTCACACAGCGCCAACTGGCGCGTCACCGCCGCAATCGCGGGTGCCTCGAGCGTTCCCGCGGCCAGCACGGCATCGAAGGTGAGTTTCGCATCGCACAGCAGATCCCACGCGAGATTCTTCGCCGGATCGCCGATCCAGGTCGCCAGCGTTCCATGGACCCAACTGCCCGGCCGCACGCGTTGCAGGGGCACCGGCTGGATGCCGCGCTCCAGACACTGGCTCAGCGTCATCAGTTCGAGCTGCGGATTCGCCGCAAGACCCGCGTACATGGCCTTCAGGAACCAGTAGCCGTTGAACGGGTAGTATTCCCACGCGTTCTCACCATCCAGGGCAATCAGCACCGCATGCGTCGGCCCCGACGTGTTCTTGCCCTGCGCCATTTCAACCAGGTCGTGCACCAGGTTGTTCGCCGCATCATCCCCGTGCCAGGTCGAGTACGTGAAGCCGATCAGATCCGACAGGCCTTCTTCGCGAAAGAAGCAGTTCAGGGCCGTGCCGGGCAGCTGGTAGGGCCGGTTGTACGCTTGTGTCTCATCCGGGTTGAGGTGGCCTGCCTCCAATGATGCGCGCAGCACGGTCGCGCCCGAGGCTGCCCATTTGAACCCCTGCGCATCGAGCAGCCGCAGGGTCGGCTCGCTGATCGCGCCCTCCGCCGGCCAGCAACCCCGCGGCCGAACCCCAAAGTAGTGCTCGTACGAGCGGATCGATTCGGCGACATGCCATTGCGCGCGGGCCGCGCCGCCGGGATAGGCCGGATGCTGCGGCAGCGGCGCATCCGGCTGGGCCTCGCGGGCCGCCTCGAAGTCGAACAGCAGTGGCAGAATCGGGTGCGAGTAAGGGGTCACGGACAACTCGCACTGCCCCGATTCCTGCAGCCGCCGATAGCGCGGAATGATGCCCGCCAGCAGTTCCCCGATCAGTTCCAGCAGCTCGCGGCGTTGGGCGGCAGTGAAGCCACACGCCTGGCCCGAGAGTGCCGCGACCCGCGGATCGGTGCGGCGCACCGTCTCACCCATCCACGCCAGGTGGAACCACACCGCCAGATCGTGGATCAGCGCATCCGATGCCCAGTTGATGCGCTCCAGGGAGGCGCATTGCTCGGCGCTGGTCACGAGGGCGAGGAACGGGGGAAAGCGCTCGATGAGGTTCTTGCGATGGGCACGCAGGCAGGCCTTCAGCAGCACCAGCCGTGCCGCCGGATCCGTGGGCACCGGATCCGGCCCCAGCAGTCCGAGTACCGGATCCGGCAGCGGCGCACCTGCCTGCAGGTGCCGGCGCACCCGAGTCGCCAGATCATCGAGCTGGTCGAGCAACACGGGCGTGAAGTTCACCACGGCGCGCGCCGCCGGGTTCTGCTCCAGGTGCGCCGCCATGTCGGTGTAGTCCTTGATGGCATGCAGATAGGTCCACGGCAGGACATCCTCACCCGTCAGCGCATCGCGGTACTGTGGCTGGTGCATGTGCCACAGCAGGACTACGGGCAGACGGGCGGGAGAGTCCATGCAGCGCGGGGGCGTGCGAGGCTTAAGGATTGCTCAGATGCCGCAGCATGTCTGCCGTGACCAGCACCACGCCGTTCTCGGTGACATGGAAGCGCTGGCCATCGAGCGCCAGGTCCGTGCCGATGCTCATGCCGTCCGGGATCTGGCAGCCTTCATCGATGATGGAGCGTTTGATCGTGCAGCCGCGGCCCACATCCACGTGCGGCAGGATGACCGCCGCTTCCACATACGAGCGCTCATCGATGCGCACGTCGGAGAACAGCAGCGAACTGTGCACGTGCGAACCGGAAATGATGACACCCCCGGACACCATCGAATTGACCGCCATGCCGCGCCGCGTATCTTCATCGAGGATGAACTTGGCCGGCGGCTGATGCTCCTGGTAGGTCCAGATCGGCCACTCGCGGTCATAGATATTCAGCTCCGGCTTCACATGCACGAGCTCGATGTTCGCGTCGTAATACGCATCCACGGTCCCGACGTCGCGCCAGTAGCTCTGCGCGCGCGTCTTCACGTCCTGGAACGGGTAGGCGAAGACCTGCCGGTTGCCGATGGCCTGGGGAACGATGTTCTTGCCGAAATCATGCGCGGAAGTCTGGTCCTGCGCGTCATCCGTCAGCAGCTTCTCCAGCAGGCTCGTGTTGAAAACGTAGATGCCCATCGAGGCGAGAATCGAATCCGGGCGGCCCGGCAGGGTATCCGGCTCCGACGGTTTCTCCGCAAAGCGCGTCACGCGATTCCATTCCGTCGCCGTGAGTACTCCGAAGCTCTTCGATTCCTTCGCCGGCAGCTGCACCACGCCCACCGTGATGTCCGCGCCCTTTTCGACGTGGTAGGCGATCATCGGACCATAATCCATCTTGTAGATATGGTCGCCCGCGAGCACCAGCACATGCTTGGGGCGGTGCGCGCGGATCAGGTCGAGGTTCTGATACAGCGCATCGGCCGTACCGCGGTACCACATTTCGCCAATCTGCTGCTGCGCCGGTATGATTTCGACAAATTCGCCGAATTCGCCGCGCAGGTAGCTCCAGCCCTGCTGCACGTGCTGGATCAACGGCTGCTGCTTGTACTGGGTGAGGATCGAGATCTGGCGAATGCCCGAATTGACGCAGTTGGACAACACGAAATCGATGATGCGGAACTTGCCGCCGAAGGGCGTCGCGGGTTTGCAGCGATTGACCGTCAGGCCCTTGAGCCGTTCGCCGCGGCCACCGGCCATGACGATCGCGAGCGTGCCGCTGGTGAGGCGGCTGACAAATCGTCCGTAGGAGGCGCGCGCAGGCTGTCTCTGCATGATAGGCCGCTCAATAAAGCTGTTGTCATTGCGGTACCAGCTTACTTTCCGTGTTCAAGTCGCCGTTGTCTATAGGCAAAGTCGCAGGTTTGGTGCCGGTACCGCGGCCGCATCCTGTCGACTGCGTCACAGTGCGGCAGCCACGGTAGACTGCGGCGGATGAAACCGATTCCGGCATTCGCAACCCCGCTGTGGGTCGCATTATCATTGGTCGCAACGACTGCCCAGGCAGGACCACCACAACCCCTCATCCAGTTGCCGCAGCATCCCGCTGCCACCAGCGCCAATTCCGGTCCGGCCGCAACCGAGAGCCTGGACCCCGACCTCGGACGCAAGTTGGCCGTGGGGGGTGGCGCCTGTCTTGGTGACGGCACGGGGTATGTGCGCGCGCGGATCCGTGGCGCATTGAACATGGACGTGAACTGGAAGGATGCGCAGCTGACCTGCGGGGGCGAGGCGCGGCCCGATGGCCGCGGCCTGCGCATGAGCTTTGCCGGACCCGGACCCAACGGTAAGGTCATGCGCCTCGTATTCGGTGTACAGGCCGCACGCGAAGGCAGTCCCGGACGCGAACTGCCGACCAATCTGACGGTGCTGCTCGACGGCGGTCGCATCTTCGCCACGCGCGGTGATGACAAGTGCACGATGGACGCGCTCGCGCAGCGTCAATTGCCGGGTACGCATGACCTGCGGGCCTGGCGCATCGAGGCGCGTGGCTTCTGCGTCGAGCCCGCCAACGCCGTCATCGGCAACGGGCGCATCCTGATCAGTCGCTTTGATTTTGCCGGGCGCGCCGAGTTCTCCGGTCGCCCTTGAGCTATTTGCCATGGAGTCACGCTTCACCATGAATCCGCATTCAACCTCGATGCGCCGCTGGCTGGTGGCGCTGTGCGCGATCGGCAGCCTCGTCGCGCTGTATGCCCGCACCGGCCACTCACAGGCGCCCAATGCGCCGCTCGAGGACCTGTCGGCGTTTCCCCAGACCACGCTCACCATCAGCGGGAGCGGTGCCAGCCACCAGTTCACCATCTGGGTCGCGAACACCGCCGCGCGCGAGGAGCAGGGACTGATGTTCGTGCGCGAGCTGCCGGCCGAGCGCGGCATGGTGTTCGTCGACGCGGCGCCCAAGGTGTGGACCATGTGGATGCGCAACACCTACATTCCCCTGGATATGCTGTTTATCGCCGTCGATGGCCACGTGGTCAAAATCGCGCACGCGATCCCGCATGACGAGACCACGGTCAGTTCCGATGTCGACGTGCATGGCGTGATCGAACTGCAGGGCGGGATCAGCGACAAGCTGCATATAAAGGTGGGCGACGTCGCGAAGTGGCAGCCCGCCCGTTAGTTCCGTTGCCCAAAACATACAAAGGCGGCCGATTAATGTCGAATCGCCTCATCTACAGCTGAGCAGTAGGCCTAAGGTCCCGAATCGGCACTACTCTCAAGGGCTGCACCGCCATTGTGCACCGAACCACGCTGTTGCCCCATGACAACACATTATTGTATTGCACCGGTCTTACGGATTATGCTGGCCCCACAGAAGGGAGCAGCGCCGATCGTGCGCAGCTGCTTGGGTATCAACTTAAGGATCGTACGCAAAGCCACCGCACTCGATGTGTGAAATGAATACTAATAGTTGCACCACTGAGTGTAGGCAGGCTGTGTACCGGAGAATCTTGCCATGTCCGATTCAGGGAACCGTCGCGATAACCGATCGAATCTTTCCAACCATTTAATTCGTCATACCGTTCACGCAGCCATATTCGCCGCGCTCGTAACGGCCAGCGCTGCCGCTCAGGCACAGCAGGCGCCGGCCAATGCCGCCGACACCAATGCGCCCGTTCAGGAGGTCGTGGTCACCGGCTCCCTGATCAAGCGGTCCTCCAAGGAAACCGCCGAGGCCATCACGGTCATCACGACGGACAGCCTCAAGGACCAGGGCATTACCACGGTCGAGCAGGCCCTGGAGCAGATCTCGGCGAATCAGCAGGCCATCAACACCGCCTCCACGGTCTCGACCTGGGGCACCGGCGGCGCTTCACTGGCCGGTCTGCGCGGCCTCGGTTATTCGCACACCCTGGTGCTGCTGGATGGCCAGCGGCTCGCCAACAACGTCGTGCTGGGTATCGGCGTCGATCTCAACACCATCCCGTTCGCAGCCATCGATCACATTGAAGTGCTGCGCGAAGGCGCTTCATCGCTGTACGGCTCTGACGCCATCGGCGGTGTCATCAACTTCATCACCAAGAAGGATTACGACAAGGGTGAATTGAACGTTGCGCTGAACCACCCGCAGCATGACGGCGGCGCTTCGGGCACCGCGGACATGACCTTCGGTCATGGCAACCTGATGAACGATGGTTACAACATCATGGTTGCGGCCAATTACCAGAAGGTCGATGAACTGACGGCCTCACAGCGCGGCTTTGCCGAGAACGCCTTCAACCCGGCCAAGGGCTTCACGCAGACCAATGGCATCGGCACCTGGCCCGGCAATTTCATCGACGGCAACAAGAACGACTGGCAGCCGTACTTTCCCGCCTGTCCAGGCAATCCGCACCTGACCACTTATAACGGCGAGTGCGATTACCTGTACACCTCCGCCGTGGACCTGATTCCGCAGCAGACCATCTGGTCCGCGCTGGCCAAAGGCACCAAGACCCTTCCCGGTAATAACCAGGTGAGTCTGCAGTACTACTACGGCCACTCGCAGTCCAACACCTGGACCGGCCCCAACGAGTACGTGTTCGGCCTGAGCCCGACCAGCCCGTACTACCCGACCGCAGCCACCCCCTTCACCTGCATCGGGACCTGCACCACGGCAACCCCCAATTTTGCCGCTCCCGGCGCAGAGGTCGGATTAACCGATCCGAACAACAACCGCTTCATCGGCACGGTGAACTCCGAGCAGCGCGCCTTGCTGACCTTCTCCGGTACCAATGCGGGTTGGGACTACGAGACCAGTCTTGACTGGAGCGAGAACCGCAACACGGTGGCGCTGACCGGCGGCTTCGACGACTACGCGGTCATTGCGCCCGGTGGCGTGCTGGACCCCGCGATCAACCCGTTTGGGCCGCAGAGTGCGGCCGGACAGGCCGTGATCGACTCCGGCTACAAAAACGGCAATCTCGGCAGCGGCGTACTGAAGTATGCCAGCATGGACGGTCATGCCAGCCACGAGCTGGGTGATGCCTTCAACGCCGGCCATCCGGCCAGCATTGCCGTCGGCTTCACGATTCGCAACGAAAAGATCGATTTCAATTCGACGCCCCTGGCCGCGGAAATGTACACCTCGTCGTACTACCCGCCCAACGCCATCAACGGCAGCCAAACCGACCTGGCTGCGTTTATGGAACTGGATGTGCCGATCACCAGTCAGCTGGACGTGACGATCGCGGACCGCCAGGACCGGTACAGTGATTTCGGCACCACCAATAACCCGAAGCTGCAGATTCGCTATCAGCCGTTCGACGTTCTGACTTTCCGGGGCACCGCCTCCACGGGTTTCCGGGCGCCTTCCCTGGTTGACCTGTTTGCGCCGAACACCTTTGGTGCGACCGCGGGCGCCATGTTCAACGCCAACGCCTGCTCACCGGGCAATTACACGGCCATCTTCACGGCTTCGAACTGCGTCGGGCAGGGCATGGCGTTATACGGCGGCAATACTGCCCTGCAGCCGGAAAAATCCCAGAACTTCGATCTCGGCATCATCCTCGCCCCGATCGCCGACCTGGGCATCACGCTCGATTACTACCGGATCATTCTCAAGGATGAGATTCAGGCGATTCCGGATACGGCGATCTACAACAACCCGGTGTCGTTCGCGAACGATTACGTGTTGGCGACCACCGGCCCCACGGCCGGATCCCTCACGAAGGCTCCGAACGCCACCATCGACTGCTCACCGTCGTATACCTCGACCAACTGCGGCTACATCCTGCTGACCAAGCAGAACACGGGCGGTATCACCACCGACGGGTTTGACGTAAACATCAGCTATCTGTACCGGTCCGATTTCGGCCGCTTCCGCTTCGATCTGGATGGCACCCTGGTGACCCAGTACCTGCTGCAGGACTACACGGGTAGCCCCGAGCTCAACCTGGTCGGCCAGTTCAATCAGGGCTTCCAGCCGGCCATGCGCTGGCAGCACTACCTGTCGATCGACTGGGACTACGAGAAGTACGGTGCCGGTATCTCCAACACCTTCCAGGACCGGTATGCGGATTACCAGGCGAACGGTTTGGGTGTCATCCCGAACGTGGCCTCGTATTCGCTGTGGAACACCTACGTGTCGTACAAGCCGGTCACCGGCCTGACGACGCTATTTGGTATCCGCAACGTTCTTGACAAGGCGCCGAGCTACTCCAACCAGACGATCAACTGGCAGGCCGGCTACAACCCGGTGTTCGGAGATCCGACCGGGCGTACCTTCTACATCAAGTTGAAGTACGAAATCGGGATCTGATCGGCGTCTGATTTTTTTGCGTTTGTTTTTAAAGGGGGCAGAGCAATCTGCCCCCTTGTTTTTTACAGCGCCGACAAGGCCATCGACGCGCCACCCTGATCCACCGTGTGCAGGGTCACCGGGCGGCGCCACACGCGCCGGATGTACTCCAGCACCTTGCGCGCCCGGTCCACGTCAATGCCGCGGCCATCCGTCACGTGATCGTGTTCGAGCTCCAGCGAGCCGTCATTGTCCAGCCGCGACACCGCGATGTTCGGCGCGCCGAAGTTGTACTTCGGCGCCAGCAGCGCCTCGTGCAGGCCATGCAGGTCGCGATCCAGCACCTTGATCTGACCGTCACTGCGCGCCGCGAAGCGGAACAGTTCCAGTTCATCGGCGATTTCGCGGGTCAGGTGATTGCGCAGGAAGCCGAAGTCATCATCCTCCGTCATGATGCGGCGCGCCGTCTCCATGCCCTCCTTTTCGATGATCTTCTCCCACAGTGAAAATCCCAGGTGATAGGGATTTACCGCCAGGGCGACCTGCTGATCCGCCGCCATCGGGCGCACCACATCCGAGTGGCACTTGATGGCCTCCACGTAGGCTCCCGGTGGCATGAAGTCCGCTTCGCGCAGCAGCCGTGCGTGCCAGTACGAAGCCCAGCCCTCATTCATGATCTGCGTCGCAAACACCGGGTAGAAGTAGAACGACTCCTCGCGTACCGCCAGGAAGATGTCGCGCTCCCAGCTTTCCATATCCGGTGCGTAATTCGCGATGAACCACAACAGGTCGCGCTCCGGATGCGGCGGCACCGGGGCGCGCTTGCGCGTTTCGAAGACGCCCTGGGCTGCCACCGGATCGAGCGAGGCGAAGCGGCGCCGGAAATCATCATCCACCAGTGCCTTGGCGTCCGGGAGGAACTCCGCATAACGATCGCGGCGCAGGCGCCGATCTATGTCAATGTGCTGCTCGAGCGCCAGCGCCGCATCCAGTGCCGCCTCGACCCGCTGCGGGCCGTGGGTCTCGATCGCCTGGCTGATCTGGCGGGCGTGGCTCGCCGCATGCTCGACGATATGTTCGCTGACCTGCTCCTGGCAGCGCCTGAACAGCAGGTTGTTGCGTGAGAAATCCGCGTGCCCCAGCACATGGGCCGTGACCAGCACGTTCTCCGCCAGGCCGTTGCCGTTGGACAGGTACGCGTGGCCCGGATTGCCCGGGAAGACGACTTCGAACAGGCGCGAGTTTCCCATGTTGCGCTGGATCAGCTGGTAGATGTAGCGCACGCCGAAGGACCAGTGCGGCATGCGCACCGGCAGGCCATAGACGGCGATTTCCATCATGAACGCGTCCGGCACCGCCTCGAATTCCACCGGGTCGAACTTCATTCCCGAGCGGGCCGCCAGTTCCTCCAGCCGCTGCACGTAGCTGCGCCAGTCGCCGCTGGGTTGCGTCACCCGTTCCTTCATCCCGCCGCCTTGGCTTCCGCACTGAAGAAATGCCGCACCGCCGCCCACACGCCGTCAAAGTCGTCGATGACGAAACTTGCCACCGGCAGACCATTGCTCGCCGCGTCGCCGAACAGCCGCCCCGTCTCCGTCGCCAGCTGGCGCGACAGTCCCGAGGCCACCTCCACGTAGCCCGCGAAGCAGGCCTTGGTCGCGATATCGCCCAGCGCCTCCGCGGCCGGGGCGTGATCGCCAATGCTGTTGTCCCCGTCCGAGGCGTAGAACAGGTAGATGTTGTGGCGCGCCGGATTGAAGCGCGCATCGATGATTTCGCGAACTTTGTTCAGTCCCGTCGAGGCGACCGTCCCACCCGTGCCCGCGACCTGGAAGAAATCCGCTTCCGCGAACTCCCAGGCATCGGTGGTATGGGCGACGAACACCGTTTCCAGCGAGCGGTATTCGCGCCGCAGGCCCTGCACCACCCAGAAGAAAAACGTCTTGGCGAGCTTGCGGTCGCGGTCCGACATGCTGCCCGAAACATCCAGCATGAAGAACACGACAGCGTGGACCGCCGGCTGCCGGCGCCGCGCCAGCTGCCGGTAGCGCAGATCCTCATCCGTGAAGTGCGTCGGTCCGCCCAGACCCTGGCGCTTCACCAGCTCCTTCACCGAGCGGCGCCGATCCAGTCGCGAACGCGCGCCGCGGCGATCCCAGCCCTCGCGCACCCAATCGCTGTCGTCCGAGGGGCCCACGCGCGCCTTCAGGTTCGGCAGCTGCATCTCCTCCCACAGCCAATCGACGATGTCGTCGATCTTGATTTCCAGCATCAGCTGGATGCCGCCGTCACCCTCCCCGCCCGCGCCCTTCTCCCCACCCCGCTCCGGACGCGCATCCACCAGCACATCGCCCGGTTTCGTCTCGCCCTGGCCTACGCCCTGCGAGTCACCCGGATTGCGCAGCCTGAAGTGGTAGTGCTCCAGCATTTTCACCGGCACGCGCACCGTGCGCGCCGAGTCATTGATCACATCGCCGTTGGCGATGATCTTCGGCAGGTGTTCGCGGACCGCCTCGCGCACCTTCTCATCATGACGCAGCCAGTCGCGGGCACCGCGCGAGAACAGGTCGTACCACCTCGTGAGCCCCAGCGAACCGGCATCGTCGCTATTTTCAGTCATGTTACTCCTGTGCCAGAAGAGTCGTGACGTAGCTCAGCGCTTCCTTCGCGCTGTGCTCGTCGTAACCATACTCCTTGATGAGTCTTTCCTGTACTACCGAAATCTTCTGCCGGGCATCTTCATCCGGCCGTGCCGTCGAGGTCACCAGGCGCAGCACATCGCGGCGCTCCTCGAACAGGTACTGTTCGATGGCCTCGCGCATGCGCGCGTGGCTCGCCAGGTTGAATTTCTCGCCGGCCTTGAAGGCGACCATGGCCTTGCGCACGACTTCCTGGCGGAACGACTGCTTGCCCGAGTCCGAGACCTTGATCTTCTCCTCGACCTGGCGCAGGAAGCGTTCATCCGCCGGGCGCGTTTCGCCCGTGATCGGATCGGTCACCTGCCGGTGATCCAGCGAGGCCTCGACCTCATCGAGGTACTTCTCCAGCAGCTGCTGTGCCTCCGCTTCGAACGAAGCGAACATGGCGCGATGCACGTCCTCCTTCACCCAGCGGTTGTAGAACTCCTTGCGGGCCGTCACCAGGTGATCAATCCACAATTTCTTATGCTTCGATTCCATGCGCGCATCGCTGTCGATCGAATCCTTCAGCGCCAGCAGCAGCTCCATGCTCGTCAGGCTGTGGGTATTGCCGCGCGTGATCGCGTTCGACAGCGAGTTGATCACGAAGCGCGGACTGACGCCGGTCAGACCCTCGTCGCTGCTTTCCGCCTTCAGTCGCGCCCCTTCCGACTCCGGCACGCCTTCGACCGACTCACCCGAGTACAGCCGCAGCTTCTTGGCCAGATCCAGCCCTTCGCGTTCCGGCTTCGTCAGCCGCGTCAGGATCGCGAACACGGCGGCGAGGTCCAGCACATGCGGGTCCAGGTGCACATCACGGAACGCCGGCGCGCCGACCACCAGCTTCTTGTAGATGCGCGCCTCGTCCTGATACGACAGTGAGTACGGCACCTTGATGATGACCATGCGGTCGAGCAGCGCCTCGTTCTCCTTCTCCTGCAGGAACTTGTGGAACTCCGCGAGATTCGTGTGCGCCAGGATCGTCTCATCCAGGTGGATGAGCGGGAAGCGCGACACCTTGACGTTCTTCTCCTGGGTCATCGTCAGCAGCAGGTAGAGGAACTCGCGCTTCACCTTCAGGATTTCGATCATTTCCAGCATGCCGCGACTGGCCGCGTAGACCGCGCCCGACCAGGACCACGCGCGCGGGTCGCCTTCATCACCGATCTGCGCCACTTTCGCCAGGTCCACCGAGCCCACCAGGTCGGCGATGTCCGCCGTGGTCGGATCATGCGGGGCGTAGGTGCCGATGCCCGTGCGCAAGGCCTCCGAGATGAAAATGCGCTCCACCGGGACGCGTGCGAAATCCCCTTCGTACTCCCGCTCGACCAGCTCGCGCGCCCACGGCGACAGCTCGCCCTGGACCTCCACGCCGTAGCGCTCGCGAAACTCCGCACGCAGGCTCGCCGGCACCAGGTTCAGCGGATTCTCGCGCAGCGGCGAACCCTTGATGCCATACAGCGCGCCCGCATCCGTGCGGCTGTATTCCTCCAGACCGCGCTTCATCAGGATTGCCAGGGTCGACTTGCCGCCCGATGGGGGTCCGAGCAGCAGCAGCAGTCGTCTGCCGACATCCGAGCCTGCGGCGGCCGCCTTGAAATAATCGACGACGCGCGACAGCGGTTCATCGATACCGAACAGTTCACGGCTGAACAGGGCGCGCGCCTTGTGGCTGTCGCCGCCACTATCGGCCTGGCTCTGACCATGCCAGCGCAGCATGTCCCAGATGTACTGATGACTGCTGCGGGCCGTCGCCGCCGGATTCGCGGTCACCACGTTGGTGAGGAATTCCGCGAAAGTGCCTTCCCACTTCTGCGCGCGATGCAGTTTGCTGAAGGAACTCAAGGACTCCAGGAAATCCTTCCGGCGCACCGGATCCTCTTGCGTAGTCATCCGCTTTACCTCCGTCTATCCACCATAACGGGTATGCAGCATTCGGGCCTACATTAGGCTTACCTATCGCATCGCGAAATGACGGCCCTCACGGTTCGCTCTTGCGCTCCACCATGCGCCGTTTCCTGGTCAGACCGCCAGCGCGGGTGAAAATTCTGCATCGCGATCGGGCAACGCCGCCCGGCGCGCACCAAAGTGCAACAGCAACGCTCGCCGAGTGCGCTAGAATCCTTCGCAAAGAACCCGACCGCGCTGCCAAGCCCTTGAAACTTTTGCGTCGAATGGCACTCTCAACTGCGATGATCCACACGCCTCGAGCCTTCCCCACCCGCTTCTGCGGAGGTCTCCTGCTGGCGAGCCTGGCCGCCTGCACCGCGCCGCGCGTTCACGAACTGCCGCCTCCGAACTACAGCATCGCGGGGGTCTGGGAACTGAATCCCGCCTTGAGTTCCGATGCGGACCGCGTGCTTGCTTCGGTGCAGCCCAAGCCCAAGTCGCGCGGCGGCAAAGCCGGACACGGGGCCGCCGGGGATGCGAGTGACGGGCCGGCGCCCGAAGTCATCAACGACCCGACCACCGATCTGCCGCCCATCGATACCACCAATATCGGGGCGAACACGCGGCTGTTCGGCAATGGCGACCGGGACGAACGCACTATGTATCGGCCGCCACTCGATTTTCAGACCAACGCCCTGCTCGGGGGTCAATGGCTGAAGATCCAGCAGTCCGACACCGAGGTGAGTATCGTCAATGCGGCCCATTCGCACAGCTACACCCCCGGGGAACACAGTGTGGTATCCGTCCCCAGTGGCGTGGCCGATCAGGTGTCCGGTTGGTCCGGGCGGACCTATATCGTCTACCTCGATCCGCAGATCGGTCCGCACGTGAAGGAACAGTACGTCCTGTCCGGGGACGGTCGGCAGCTTATAGTCAAGATCGAGGTTGCCGCCGAAGGCCGCAATAAGGCCATGACGGTCGTCCGCACCTACGATCGCAGCACCAAGGATCCCGCCTCGTTGCAGCAGACCTTGCAGGAAACGCTGCCCCCGACCGACTGACCGCCACTGATCCTGCCTTGCCGGCGATTCATGGGTCGGCCGGTGCGGCTCGAGACGCGGGCTTTTCGCCCGGCGCGCAACGGCCTATTCTTGGACGATGAACGCCAGCACCCTGACCTTCGCCCCGCCCGGCACCCTGCCGCAGGTCAACCTGGATGCCGAGCCTGAAATCCTGGCTCCCGGGCGCACCGATGCGACCGAATACCGACCCCTGAGCCGCACCGAACTGCTGCTGATCCTGGGGTTCTGGTCTTTGATCGGGATCCTCACTTCCGCGAATTACCTGATCGAACCGCGGGCGCATGGTCCCTGGCAGCCGCTCGTGCCCTTTGCCGCGACCATGGTGACCTGCGCGAACTCCTTCATGTGGTGCGCGGTCACGCCGGCGATCATCTGGGTTGCCAGCCGCCTGCCTCTGGAGCGCACCCGCTGGCCCACGCGGCTGCTGTTGGTGGTGGTCGGCCTGATTCTGGCCATCGCCATCGACCTGGCGACCAGCTTCGTGCGCACCCACCTGTTCTACCCCGCCACGCCCATCTCTCCCGACATGGCCGCGATCGCGCGCCTGCGCCGGCTGTGGTTCGTGAATGACTTCATCGTGTTCGTCGCGGTGCTCGCCGCGGGTTTCGCGCGCAATTACTTCTGGCGTTACCAGGTCCGACGGGAGGAATCCGTGCGCCTGCAGGCCCAGGCCGCGCAGCTGCAGGCGCAGCTGGCCGATGCCCGGCTGTCGGCGCTGCGCATGCAGCTGAATCCCCACTTTCTGTTCAACACCCTGCACGCGGTGTCGGCACTCGTCGAGCGTGATCCGCGCGGCGTGCGCCGCATGATCGCCCGGTTGAGCGAACTGTTGCGCACCTCGCTCGATGAGGCCGATGAACCCGAGGTGCCGCTGCAGCGGGAGTTCACCTTCACCGAGCGCTACCTCGATGTCATCCAGATCCGCTTCCAGGGGCACCTGCAGGTGGACATGCATGCCGATGAAAATGTGCGCGACGCACTCGTTCCGAACCTGATCCTGCAGCCGTTGGTCGAGAACGCCATCAAGCACGGGATCAGCAAGTTGAGCGATGGCGGCTACGTCGAAGTGACCGCGAAGCGTGAGGGCGAGCGAGTGATCATCCGCGTGCGCGACAACGGGCCCGAAGTGAGCCTGGACGCACCGCCCTCGCCGAACAGCCTCGGGTTGCGCAATACCCGGGCGCGGCTCGCCGCGCTCTACGGCCCGGTGCAGAGCCTGACCCTCATGCATGCCGACGGCGGTGGGCTGATCGCCGAAGTATCGCTGCCCTATCACACCCAGAATGACCTGCGGACTTCCGCCGTAGCCGCTACCGCTTAAGAAGCTAAGGCGATGACGGGACCAAACCTGCGCGTCCTCATCGTCGACGATGAAGCCCTCGGGCGCCAGCGTGTCGAGGATCTGCTGCGCCACGAAGAGGGGGTCGAGATCGCCGGCTTCGCCGACAACGGGGATGCGGCCATCGAGGCCATCCGCACCCTCAAGCCCGACCTCGTGTTTCTCGACGTGCAGATGCCGCGGCGCACCGGCCTCGAAGTCGTGGCCGACATCGGCCCCGAAAACATGCCGCCGACGATATTCGTGACGGCCTATGACCGCTATGCCCTCGATGCCTTCGATGTCGCGGCCGTCGACTACCTCGTCAAGCCCTTCGATGACGAGCGCTTCGAGCAGGCTTTCCGGCGGGCGCGCAAGATGATCGGGCTCACCGAACTCGGCAAGCTGTCCGACCAGCTGCGCACCGTGCTGAACGCCAGTGCGACCCCGGGCGCGGCCGCTGCGCCGGTCGCGCTGACCGACTCGGTCGCGACCGGCTACCTCGAGCGGATCGCCGTCGAGATGCGCGGCCAGGTGCGGGTGGTGCCCGTCGTGACCATCGAGTACATCGCCGCCAGCGGCCCGTACGCCGAAATCCATGTCGGCGATCGCACCTACATCATCCGCGAGCGCATGCAGACCCTCGAGGAGCGTCTCGACCCGGCGCACTTCTTCCGCATTCATCGTTCGGTCATCGTGCGGCTCGACCAGATCGAGACCCTGCTGCGCGAGGCCGGGGGCGACTACGCCGTGCAGCTGCGCTGCGGTGCGCGCCTGTCGGTGAGTCGCAACCGGGTCGAGCCGCTCGAGAAGTGGATGGGGCTCGCCAAGGCCCGCTGACGGTCTCAAAGGCGGATCTTCTGCCACACGCCCAGTCGCCAGCGGCCCAACAGCACTGAGCCGAGCATCAGGATGTACAGGACCACCGCGACCCACCCGCCGCGGGCGCCGAAGCCCAGCTGCGGCAGGAAGTGCAGGAAACCGCCGCCCGGTGCAAAGGTGAGGATGTGCGCGAGCGGCACGAACAGGAACCAGGACATCACCAGCACCAGCGCCCCCGGAACCAGCGTGTCGCCCGCCCCACGCAGGCAGTAGCTGCTGCCGATATTGAGGCCATCGAAGAACTGGTAGGCCGCCGCGAACCACAGCAGCACCGCACCTTCGCGCAGCACCGCCGCCGTGGCCGCATCCCCCGAGGTCAGCAGCAACGGCAGCACCCACGGGCCGGCGAGCGCCAGCAGCACGCCGATGCCGCCCATGAGAGTCGCGGCCATGAAAATCACGTGGGTGCCGACCCGCATCGCCCAGGCGCGATTGCCCGCGCCGATCGACTGCCCGACCAGGGTCGTGCCGGCCTGCGCGACCCCGACCCCCGGCATGTAGGCGATGGCCGTCGAGGCCATGACCAGCTGGGTAGCCGCGCCGTCGATGGCGCCCAAACGCACCTGCATGAGCTGGAACAGCGAAATCCCGATCAGGTCCGAGGCCCCCGTCAGTCCCATCGGGAACCCCAAGCGAAACTGGGCCCACAGCACCGACGCGCGCGGACGCCACATCAGATGCGTGCGGTATTCGCGCCGGTAGCGGGCCGAGAGAAAGACCAGCAGTGTGCTGATCAGCCCGATTCCCTGCGCGCAGGTCGATGCCCAGGCCGAGCCGGCCACCCCCAGTCCCAAATCAAAGATGAACACGCGGTTCAGGATGACGTTCGCGCAGGTGATGATGAGGGTGATGACCACCGTGGTGCGCGGGCGGCCGATGCCATTGAAGAAGCCGAGCGCACCCCACACCGCAACCCCCAGCGGCGCGCCCGCGACCCGCGGCATCCAGAAGCGCGTGGCCGTGGCCTCGATCTCGTGGCCGATGCCGAACGGCGCCAGGATGTAGTGGCTCGAGAACGCCACGGCGACGAACAGTGGTGCGACGCACAGGATGCCCCACAGTCCCGACCAGGTCGCCTGGGCCGCGCGGGCGTAGCGCCCCGCGCCGTAACATTGGGCGACGCAGGTCTGCACCGCCATGCCGCTGCCCGCCAGCAGCAACACCACGGCCACCACCAGCCAGCTGACCGCCCCGACCGAGGCCAGCGCCGTCGTGGAGATATGGCCGATGAACCACAGGTCCGTGAGATTGAGGATGGTCTGCACCGCGCTGTTCGCGACCAGCGGTAACGCCAGTGCCAGCACCGCGCGCATATCGACGTGCGGGTGCCCTGCCGCATCGCGTCGTTGGGCCGGCAGGCCGCTCGGTGCCAGCTGTGATGGAGTCGGGGTATTCATTGCCAGCCGCCAAGTATGCTTGGTTCAGGTTCAAAACTTGCATACTATCTTTGCGGCTAAACGCTAGAGCACCCATGACGATGAACGCACCCGGCTTGCCCGTCCGCACCGAATACCGTCCCGTCGACGCTACCTCGCCGCTGGATGGCGCCCCCTTGAGCACCGAGGCGATCAAGCACGCCTTCTACACCAATCTTTTCTATGTTCAGGGCAAGATTCCGACGCTGGCCACGCGCCACGATTCCTACCTCGCCCTCGCGCTCACGGTTCGCGACCAGATGCTGCATCGCTGGATCAGCACCGCCGAGGCCTATACCAAGCATGGCTCGCGCACCGTCGCCTACTTCTCCGCCGAGTTCCTGATGGGCCCGCACCTGGGCAACAACATCCTGAACCTCGGGCTCGAACAGGTCGTACGCCAGGCGATGATGGAACTGGGCCTCGAATACGAGGAACTGCTCGAATGCGAGGATGAGCCGGGGTTGGGTAACGGCGGCCTCGGCCGCCTCGCCGCCTGCTTTCTCGACTCACTCGCGACCCTGGAGATCCCCTCGATCGGCTACGGCATCCGCTACGAGTTCGGCATCTTCCAGCAGGAGATCGTCGATGGCTGGCAGGTCGAGAAGACCGACAAGTGGCTGCGCTTCGGCAACGCCTGGGAACTCGCGCGTCCCGAATGGGCCTGCGACGTGAAGCTCGGCGGCTACACCGAACACTACAGCGACGAGCACGAGCGGGTCCGCACGCGCTGGGTGCCGCAGCGCACGGTGGTCGGGGTCCCCTACGACACCCCCATCCTCGGCTACCACGTCAACACCGCGAACACGCTGCGGCTGTGGCGTGCCGAGGCCACCGAGTCGTTTGATTTCTCGACCTTCAATCGCGGCGACTATTACGGGGCCGTCAACCAGAAGGTCTCCTCGGAGAACCTCACCAAGGTCCTGTATCCGAACGATGAGGCCGTGCAGGGCAAGGAGCTGCGCCTCGAGCAGCAGTTTTTCTTCGTCTGCTGCTCGCTGCAGGACATGCTGCGCATCCTCAAGACCCAGGGCATTCCGCGCGAGCGGCTGCACGAGAAGTTCACCGCG
>DATHOA010000052.1:0-28789 GCA_035485475.1 Steroidobacteraceae bacterium
GGTGCCGCGCGCCGGTCGCAGCCTGGATGTGGAGCAGCTGCGCAGTGCGCTGTCGCAGCGCCTGCCGGCGCATATGGTCCCAACCGCGTACCTGGCGCTTGCGGCGCTGCCGCGCAGCCCCAATGGCAAGCTGGATCGCAATGCCCTACCGCCAATCAGCGCCGCGGTGATGGCGCAGGCGGCCTATGAGCCGCCCCGGACGGCGACGGAGGTAAGCCTGGCGGCGATCTGGTGTGAGGTTCTGCGCTGCGAGCAGGTGGGACGCGCGGACCATTTCTTCCATATCGGGGGGCATTCGCTGCTCGCCCTGCAGGTGGTGGCGCGAGTGCGTGAGTCCTTTGGTTTCGAACTGCCACTGAAGACAGTCTTTGATGCCCCCCGGCTGCTGTCATTGGCCGCGGCGATCGATCAATCGCTGGCGGGAACGCTGCAACGACCCATCGCACCCATTGAGGCCACGCAGGACGACGGTCCGGCGCCGCTGTCTCATTCTCAGGAGCGGATGTGGCTGATCCAGTCGCTCAATCCCCAGACCATCGCCTACAACATGGTCGGGGCGTTGTGGATCAACGGACCGGTGAACATCGAGGCGCTCGTGCGCAGCGTGGATGATCTGACGGCGCGGCACGATATTCTGCGTACCCGGATCATGCTGCGCAACGATCAGCCGTATCAGACGGTCGAGGCTGCCCGCAGCGGCGTGCTGCAGGTATTCGACCTGCGCGACCACGCGGAACCCGAAGCGCAGGCCGTGCGCCAGATCACGAGTGCAGCGCGCACCGTGTTCGATCTCGGGCGCGACCCGGTGCTCCGCGCGCTCGTGTGCCGGACCGCGCCGGACCGCTTCCTCCTGTCCATCATCGTGCATCACATTGCCAGTGATCAGTGGTCGATGGGACTTCTGGGTCGCGATCTGACCCTGCTGTATGCCGCCCGGTTGGCAGGTACCGCCGCCGTGCTGCAGCCACTGCCGTTGACCTACCGCGATTTCGCCCGATGGCAGCGCAGTCCGGCCTTCACGGCTCAGTTCGACCAGCAGCTGCGTTTCTGGATGGAGCGCTTGACCAGTCTGCCCACCGTCGACCTGCCCATCGACTACACGCGCCCGAGGGTCTGGACCATGAACGGTGCCGCTTACCAGCGGCCGGTCCCGCCGGCCCTGTTCAGTGCGCTGGATGGGTTTGCGCGTGCAGCGGGCGCAACGTTGTTCATGGCCCTGTTCGCCGGATTTGCGGCGCTGCTGCACCGCCTGTCACGACAGACCGACCTGCCGATCGGGGTGCCCGTGGCAAATCGAACCCATAGCGCCATGGAGAGCATGGTCGGCACCTTCGTCAATACCCTGGTGATGCGCACCGACCTTGCGGGCGACCCGCCGTTCGCGCAGCTGGTCGAGCGGGTACGTGCCAACGCCCTCGAGGCGTTTCAGAACCAGGACGTTTCATTTGATCGTCTGGTGCAGGAACTCGGGCAGCGCGGTGATCGAAGTCGCGCGCCACTGGTGCAGGTGATGTTCAACGTCCCCAATGCGCCGATGGAAGCGGTCGAATTCGGCGATGCGAAGTGGGCGCCGCTGGTGACGGATCGCGGTGGGGCACAGTTCGAGCTGAGCTTTGCGGTCGACACCGAGCTGACGCGCAGCGTCGGGGTGGAATACAACACGGACCTGTTTGCGCGTGCCACGATCGAGCGCCTCGTGGGCCAGTATTTCACCCTGCTGGAAGCAGCCGTCGCGACGCCGCAGCTGCGTATCAGCC
Source organism: Steroidobacteraceae bacterium (assembly GCA_035485475.1). Taxonomy (GTDB): domain Bacteria; phylum Pseudomonadota; class Gammaproteobacteria; order Steroidobacterales; family Steroidobacteraceae; genus DAIDKA01. The sequence continues at coordinate 1,758 of DATHOA010000052.1, forward strand.
AGCTACCCCTGTTACCCCACGAGCAGTGGCTGCAGCTGCGCAGCTGGAATGACTCGCGGCGCGCGCTTCCCGGGTCGCCGACCTTCCCGCGCCTGTTCGAAGCCCAGGCCGCGAAATCTCCCGACGCCATCGCAATCTCATTTGAAGGCGAGGCGAGCTCCTATGCCGAGCTCAACGCGCAGGCGAATCGCGTCGCGCGTCTGCTCAAGGGTGCAGGAGTGGTAGGTGGTTCGAAGGTGGGCGTGTGCATGCACCGTTCGGATCTGCTGCTGGTGGCCCTGCTTGCAGTGCAAAAATCCGGTGGCACATACGTGCCGCTGGATCCGCAGTTTCCGGCGCAGCGCCTCCAATTCATGCTCCACGATAGCGGCGCGCGGGTATTGGTCATGACCGGTCCGCAGCCAGCGGGGCTCGAAGTTCCCGCAGGCGTGCGGGTGCTCGACATCGCGGCAATGCTGCATGCATCGCCGGCCGCAGCGGACGCGAATCTCAGTGACGGTCCGGGGCAGCAGGATCTTGCCTATCTGCTGTACACATCAGGATCGACCGGAAACCCCAAGGGCGTGAGCGTGTCACACGGTGCTCTGGCGAACTTTCTGCTCTCGATGCGGGAACGTCCGGGCCTCGACGCGCACGATGTGCTGGCGGCGGTCACCACCATATCGTTCGATATCGCGGGTCTGGAGCTGTATCTGCCGCTGCTGGTGGGGGCGCAGGTGGAACTGGTGCCGCGGCAGGTGGCCGCGGATGCGCGCATGCTGGCGAATCATCTGGACTTATGCGGCGCTACCGTGCTGCAGGCCACCCCGGCAACCTGGCGCATGCTGTTGGAAGCGGGTTGGCACCCCGGGCGGCAGTTTCGCGCGCTGTGCGGCGGTGAAGCCATGTCCCGCAAACTGGCCGATGAGATTCTCGCGGTGGTCGGCGAATTGTGGAACATGTACGGCCCCACGGAGACCACCATCTGGTCGACTCTGGACAAAGTCGAGGCAGATGATGCCCCGATCAGCATCGGGCGCCCCATCGGCAACACCCAGGTGCACATCCTTGATCCGGCCGGAGAGCTGGCGCCAATCGGTGTGGTCGGGGAAATCTACATTGGAGGTGCCGGATTGGCGGATGGCTACCACGGACGGCCGGCCCTGACCGCCGAGCGCTTTATGCCGGATCCCTTTGCCGCGGTCTCCGGCGCACGCCTGTACCGGACCGGGGACCTGGGCCGTTGGGGCGAGGATGGCAAGCTGTACCATCTCGGCCGGTCCGATCATCAGGTCAAGATTCGCGGCTACAGAATTGAACTGGGCGAGATTGAGAAGGCACTGAGCCAGCATCCGGCGGTCCAGCTGGCGGTTGCCGCGGTGCGGGAGGCGCGCACCGATGACCCGCGGCTGGTCGCGTTTGTCAGATTTCACGAAGGCGAGGAGGCCACCGTGAGTGACCTGAAGCGGGATCTGCGCATACAGCTTCCCGACTACATGATTCCCGCTCTCATCATGCCGGTGGATTCGATGCCCCTGACGCCAAATGGCAAGGTGGATCGCGCGGCACTGCCAAACCCGTATGCTGCCGCCCCGATTGATGCGATTCTTCATGATCCGCCCGCGACCCACATGGAGCAGGTGCTGGCACAGGTTTGGCAGGCCGTGCTGAATATTGAGCGGGTAAGCGCGCTGGATAACTTCTTTGAACTCGGTGGATACTCGCTCTTGTCGTTACGAGTGACCAACTTGGTTGAGAAGCGCACCGGGCTGCAACTGGATCCTCGTGCATTGTTCTTCCAGAACCTGCGCGAAATTGCCGGTGCCTTGGAGTCGCGGGACTCGTTAGCCCGCGCCAAAGCCCGGTGAATCTGCTGTCGCTTGGCAGCGCGCAGCGACGGCTTTTCGCAATTCACGAAGCTGCCGTCGCAACGACCGGCGCGCCGCGCGCCGCGGTGCTGTGCTATCCCTGGGGTGCGGAGTACACCTATGCGCACCGCTCCGTGCGGCAGTTGGCACTCAAATTAGCGCTGTCCGGCTGTCACACGCTGCGCTTCGATTATTTCGGAACGGGGGATTCCGGAGGTGATGAATTCGAGGCGGATCTCGCAGGCTGTGAGTCCGACGTGGAAGCGGCGATGGAGGCGCTTACCGACATTGCGGGAACCTCCCAGGTGACCCTGATTGGCCTGCGGGCCGGTGCCAACATTGCGGCAGGCGTGGCGGCACGCCATGCCTCGATCGTTGAGGCGCTGGTGCTCTGGGACCCGATCGTAGCGGAGTTGCGATCGCTGCCGGGCGCGCTTCCGCAGCGCACTGCCATGTTCGTGACGGACAGCACCGAGTCGCGTGACCGGCTTGTCGGGCTGGGATTTGCGGGCGGGACCAGGCCGGCCACCATCGAGTTCGTGCCGACCCAGTCCCCCTGGGTGGAGTCGGCGACGATGACCGGCGTGCTGCCGGTATCCGTCATCCAGCGCGTGATCGAATGGCTGCGGTAGTCACGAAGTTCACTGAGCAGGCGATTTTGCTGGGGCCGCGTCGCACGTTGGTCGGGGTCATCGCGCGCCCGCGAGTGGCGCCAGACCCCGCGCTACCTGCGGTTGTCATCCTCAACACCGGTATCGTGCACCGGGTGGGCCACAATCGCATGTACGTGACCCTCTCGCGCATGCTGGCGGCGGCAGGTCGGATGACGGTACGTTTCGATCAGTCGGGCCTCGGCGATAGCGGGCCGCGCAACGACCGGCTGCCGCCCCTGGCAGCGGGCCTCGCGGACATCAAGGAAGCGCTCGATTCGGTGCAGCAGTCCTACCAGGTCTCCCGGTTCGTCCTGATCGGTCTGTGTTCCGGGGCGGACCAGTGCGTCCTTTACGGACACACCGATCCACGAGTGGTCGGCCTCGTAATGTTGGATCCGACAATCCCACCGACGCGCCGCTATTACCTGCACTACATTCTGCGGCGCCTAAGTCATCTTCCGAATTGGATCAGCGTCCTGACCGGTCGCAGCGGCCTGCTAAGTCTGCTCTCGGCCCATCTGCTGCGTCGGCTGCGACCCGCGGAGAAATCAAAGCCCGCCACGCTGCAGGATCTGCAATTCAGCCCCTACCTTGGCAAGAGTTATGCAGCCTCCGCAGCGCTGGGTATGAAACTATTGGCGGCGTTTACCGCGCTGTCGCCGCGCCATGAGTACGCGCGCCAGATACTGGACGCATTTCCGGAAGTTTCAAGCCGGGGCACTTTGCAGCTGCAATATTTTCCCGACAGCGATCATGTGTTTTCCTCGGGGCCCGATCGGGCGCGGCTGTATCGGGTCATCAGCGACTGGCTGGCGGCGCATTGGTCCGCGGACGGCAGGCGCATCGGCGCGTGACAGCCAATCCCGGGCCGTTCCTGCGCAATGCGCTTTGGCTGGTCCTGGCACCGGTGGTGTCAGCACCGCTGTCACTGCTGATCAATGCGATCACTGCCCGCTATCTCGGCCCGACAGATTTTGGCACCCTGTACCTGGCCAGTACCTATACGGGGTTCGCGTTCGTGTTGGTGGAGTGGGGGCAATTTGGTGCCTTGACGGGCAAGATTGCCGCCGATCGGTCGCGCGCCGGTGAATTGCTCGGCAGTGCCATGATGTGGCGCCTCGCGGCAGCAGTCGTGATGGCCATCGTAGTACTGGTGCTGTGTGCGCTTGCCGGCTATGGTCGGCCGTTTCTTACCGTCCTGATATTGATGTTCGCTGCGGCGGGTCTGGGCGCTGCGGCCGCGGCCGGGCAGGATGCCGTCCGCGGCTTCGAAAGGACGGACTTCGCGGCGCTGTCGTATATCGGCCAGCAGCTGCTCGTGGGCACGATCTCGATTTCGGTGTTGCTGCTCGGCTTTGGCCTGCGCGGTCTGCTCCTCGGTCAGGTAGCGAGCGCGCTGATCGCGGTGCTCTTCGTGCTGTCCATGCTGCCGCGCCTGCAAATTCCGCGGTTGCGGGTGCGCGGGGAGACGATCGTCGAGCTGTTCCGCGCCGGAGGCCCCTTCCTGGTATTTGTCCTGGTCGTGCAGCTGCAGCCGCTGGTCGATGGCGCCATGATGTCGCACTTCGCCTCGAACGAGGCCATCGGCTGGTATGCCGTGAGCCGCCGGGTGATAGGCATCGTGATTTTCCCCGCAGTCGCGATTGGCGGTGCGCTATATCCAACCCTCGTGCGCCAGTTCGCAACCGATCGCGAAGCTGCGCGTTCAACGGTGCAGGGCGCACTGCGGGTGTTGGCCCTGGGTGTATTTCCCGTGACGCTGGGTTGTGTGCTGTTTCCGCAGCTGGGCGTGATGATCTTCAACGCCCGCACTTTCGCGCCGGCCGAGCAGAATGTGCGGGTGCTCGGGATAGGGCTGTTCCTGTTGTACTTCAGTATTCCCTTGAGCCAGTGCATCAACGCCAGCGGTCGGCAGGGACGCTGGGCCGCCGTGCAGTTTGGCTGTGTGATTGTCAGCGCCATAGCCGATCCGTGGCTCATCAGCTGGTTTCAGGCTGATAGGAATAATGGTGGACTGGGAGTGTGTGTAGCCTCAGTGGCCAGCGAAGTGCTGATGGTGATCGGCGGCGCGTTCCTGCTGCCCAAAGGCATCCTGAACTGGGCGGATCTACAGCTGCTGCGCAGCCCGGCGCTGGCGGGTGTGGCGATGGTGGTCGTGGGGCTCCTGGCCGGCCGCTACGGCGTGCTGTATGGCGCGGTGCTATCCGTGCTCAGTTACGCGGCCGTGCTGTGGGCGACCGGGGAGCTGCGCGGTGCGCGGTTGCGCAGCCTCCTGGGCATGCTGCATCGACGCCCGGCCTGAGTCCCTCAGGCCGGTTTCGCGGGCGCCATGTCGCCGGCCACCGAATACAGGATTTGCGCATTGCGCGTTTTCTGGAAGTCCTCCAGCGACTGACCGCGCATGGCGGCGTAAATGTGCAGATTGGTGGTCCCGATGACGGCGCCGAGCTTCTCCAGCAGGAAGAAGATCACGCCGTAGTGGATGAGCGCACGCCAGTCACGCTTGCGCAGCATGTCCCGCTCTTCGGTGGTGAGGTCGGCCTCTTCGAACAGCGCTTCGGGTTCCGTCAGAAAGCGCGCGCGCACCTGGGGCTGAATCAGCTCGTGCAGAAAATGATTCAGGCGGTACGCCTTGACGCTGCGATCCAGCGTGAAGGGATAGGTGCCCGGAATCTCATTCATGCCGGCCCATTCATGGCCGATGCGCTGGCGATACGCCTCGACATCTTCCCCGGTGCCCTCATCCGACTCGTTCTCGAAAATCACCGTGCAGATCGGCGTCATCGACGGCAGGTAGTACGCCTGGTGCAGCTTCTTCACCTTCTTGTTCAAGGCGCCGCGCATCACCAGCCACATGACGACTTCCGACCCTTCGCAGCCACCCAGCCTGGCGTAGTCCGCGATGGAGATTTCGGTGAGCTTCTGCGGATCCTTTTCGATCAGGTCCAGGAACTCCATGTCCCAGGGCGTGTTGTTGAAGCCGGCACGCTCGCCGTGGATCTGGTGCGACAGCCCACCGGTGCCGACGATTGCGACCTTCAGGTCCGCAGGATAGCTTTCGATGGCCTTGCGCAGCGAATGACCGAGCTTGAAGCAGCGTTTCGCGGAAGGGATCGGGAACTGCAGTACGCCCACCTGCAAGGGCACGATGGCGCCCGGCCAGCGCTCGTTTTCGCGCGGCCACAGCAGCGACAGGGGCGAAAAGCAGCCATGGTCGAGGCCCTTCGCCTGGAAGTAACCCAGGTCGAACTCGTCGGCCACCAGGCCCATCGCGATATGGCGGGCCAGATCCGGATGGCCATCGATAGCCGGGAGTTTGCGCGGACCACCGCCTTCATCGGCGGGCCAGTAGCGATCGCCTACCCCTAAGGCGAACTGCGAATAATGATCGAAGAAAAAGGAGGTGATGTGATCGTTGTAGATCACGAACAGTACATCGGGCTTCTTTTTCGCCAACCACTCCTGCACCGGGCGATAGCCGGCGAAGATCGGCGCCCACACCGGATCGTTGTGCTTGTTGGCATCCAGGGCGAAGCCGATGGTCGGAGTATGCGAGGTGGCAATGCCGCCCACGATCGTAGCCATTTACATGAATCCTCTTGAAATATTGCGCCGCGCCGCAGTCCGTCGCGATTGGTATACTGGGATCCGCAAGCATAACATTGCCCGGATCCCGGTAACCATTTGAACAGGCTTGAGATTGTGACTGATACACAGCTTGCCCGAGCGACCGTAAGTATCCGTGAAATGATCCTGCGTGGCCGCCTCCAGGGCGGGCAGCGCGTGGCCGAGGCCATGCTGGCCGAGGCGCTGGGGATGTCGCGCACGCCCATTCGGCAGGCATTGCCGCTGTTGGCGCGCGAAGGGCTGCTGGTGGAGTCCGGCACGCGCGGGTACGTGGTTCGCACCTTTACCCGGTCGGACATTCTCGATGCCATTGATGTGCGGGGTCTGCTGGAGGGTTTCGCGGCCCGCCGCATCGCCGAGCGTGGTGCGGCGCCGGTGTTTCTTGCACAGCTGCGTGAGTGCCTGCAGGAAGGGGATCGGATTTTTGCCAAGGGTCACCTGGTCGAGTCCGACGAGGCGGCCTATGGCGCCATGAATGGGCGCTTTCATGCCCTGATCATCGAGGCCGCCGACAGCTCCGTTACCGCTGATGCCATTGAACGCATCGCCAGCATCCCGTTTGCCGCCGCCGCCGCCATCGCCTTTGACGCCTCCGACCTCGACTCGATGTTTGATGCACTGTGGATTGCGCATCAGCAGCACCATGCCGTTTTCGATGCGCTCGGAACCGGGCAGGCGACGCGTGTGGAATTCCTGATGCGCGAGCACGTCAATACCGTGAAAACGAGCATCAATATGCTCGAAGCCGGGGAGGTCACAATCGGGCGTCCAGCCGTTCTGCCCGTACTCAAGGCAGCAAGGTAATCGCCATGGCGACGGCAACCACGTTGCCGGGCGCGATGATCAGGCCGCCGGGTTTGTCCTTCAGCTCGCCACTGAACCCTTGCGGATCAGTCACGCCCTGCCAGGGCTCAATGCAGATGAAGGCCGCACCCGGCTTGGTCCACACACCCAGATAAGGCACGCCGGGGAAACTGAGCGCAATGCGCGGCCCGACATCGCTTCCGTACGTGACCGTACGGCTGACGAGCTGGTCGAAAATCAGTGCATCGGCGCTGAAGAGTTCATCGCGCAGCGTCAGCCTGCGATTCTCCACGGGCGTCGCCCGGCGCTGCGGCGACAGCAGGCCGTTGCCGTCCAGGACGCGGATGGGTGCGGGTTCATCGGCTTCGAACTCGATGAAATGCGCCGCGCGGTTCTGCCCATAGGGCAGCGGCCAGGCGAAGGCCGGGTGATAACCCAGACTGGCCGGCATCTCCTGGTCACCGCGATTGCGTATCCAACTGGTGACGGACAGAGTCGAGTCCTGGACGGCAAAGTTCACGTCCAGTACAAATTCAAAGGGGTACACCGCGAGCGTTTGCGCATCGGCGGTCAATCTGAAGGTTGCGCTGCTGGGTCCGGCCTCGGCCACCTCGAAGCGCCGCACGCGCGCGAATCCATGTCGCGGCAGCGAGAATGTCGCACCGCCGCTTCGGTACTGCCCGCCAACGAGCATGCCGACAATCGGGAAGAGGATGGGCGCGCGCCCGGCCCACACCGCAGGATCCCCCTGCCACTGCAACTGCCGGCCGTCGGCATCCCACAGGCCGGAGAGCTGGGCACCCAGCGGGTTGATGGTGGCAGACAGGCCGGTTGAGCGAATTGTGATCCAGTCGGACTGGTCGTCTGCCATGCGTTAACCCCTAAACACTGCGATAACTGCTGCGCTTCGTCTGGCGATGGGCGATCTCGCGTGGGTAGATGCCACAGGTCAGCACGCCGCGCTCGTAGGCGCTGCGGTCGGGCGGGATCGGGGTCTCCACGGCCGGCGTGGAGGCCATGATAGCGTCATACCGCTCCTTCATGCCGGGTCCGAACTCCGGATGGCTGAGGATGAACAGGTCGTTGTTGACGACGCCGTTCAGGACGCGCTCGCCGGCTTCGAGGGGGCTCATGGAGAACTGGGCCATGCGGGCGGCCATGGCTGCCGGGGTTGTGCCCGGGGGGAGCTTGCGCAAAGGATTCGGCTCATCCATCCCCACGTAGTTGTCCGTCGTGACGCCGCCGGGGCAGAACACGCCGGTGCCGATGTTGGTCGATTCCAGTTCAACGCGCAGCGCTTCCATCAGTCCGACCGCGGCAATCTTGGTCGATGTATAGACCCCGGCATTGACGCCCGGCAACAGCCCGCCCATCGAGGCCGTGGTGACAAAATGACCGCCTTCACCATGCTCGAGCATGTGTGGCAGGCAGGCGGCAACGCTGTTGTAGATGGCCGTGAAATTCACCGCCACGGCATTGTCCCACTCATCGAATTTCGCCTGGCTGGCCTGGCGCAGGGTCTTGATGCCGGCATTGTTGACCACCAGATGCAACTTGCCGTATTTGACTTTCACGGCGTCGACCATGGCCTTCCAGCCAACGCGGTCGGTCACGTCGTGCTTGAAGGCCATCACACCCGCATTGCCGGGCTTGAACAGCGGCAATGCCGCCTTGAGGCGCTCCTCGTTGCGATAGCCGATCACGACCTTCATGCCGGCGTTGGAGGCGGCACGGGCAATCCCCAAGCCAATGCCATCGGAGGAGGCGGTGATGTAGGCCACCTTGCCTTTGAGGTCCTTGAGCGGCGGCGGTTGTGAGAAGGCCGGTTCAGGAGGCCGTGGCGGACGGCCATTGGGTGCGGCGGGCGCGGCGGGCGCTGAGCTTTGCGCCGCGGCGTATTGCGCCAGACCGAGGCCCGCCAGCAGGGTGCCGGTGCCGATACCCAAAGAAGCGCCCAGAAAGTCGCGACGGCCCGAGGGCTTGTCAGTGTTCATATGAGTTATGTCCGTAGATGGCTTTCAGGTGTCGAGGGTCACGCTGCGGAACGATTTGCGCTTCTCGTTCCGGTGCGCGATCTCGCGCCGATAGATGCCGCAGGTCAGGACGCGGGTTTCACCGCGCACCCGATCCGGACTGACGGGAGTGTCTTCCCGGGGCTCGGATATGAGCATGGCGTCGAAGCGCTGCTGGGTGCCTGGCATGTACTCCGGATGCGTGATGATGAACAGGTCATTGTGAATGACGCCGTTCAGCACCCGCTCGCCGGCCTCAATCGGGTCCATGCCCGGTGGCGGCCCATTGCGCGGCGGTGGCGGCGGCGGGGAGCCCGGCGGCCGGGCCGCGGCGGCTTTGGCCCGGGCCGCGGCCTGCTGCGCCCGGTATGGATTGGTTTCCCCCGTATCCTGATAGTTGTCGGTATTGACACCACCGGGACAGAACGCCGAGGTTCCGACGCTGGTCCCTTCCAGCTCAACGCGCAGGGCTTCCATCAGGCCGACGGCGGCGATCTTGGTTGCCGTGTAGACGCCCAGCGGGCCGCCCGGCAGCAGGCCGCTCATGGAGGAGGTCACCACGAAGTGCGAGCCCTCCCCATGCTGCAGCATATGTGGCAGGCACACCGCGACGCTGTCGTAGGTGGCGGTGTAGTTCACGGCCACCGCGTCATCCCAATCCTTGGCCGACACCGTGCTCGCCCGCGCGCCGGTTTTCAGCCCCGCGTTGTTGACCACCAGGTGCAGGTTGCCGAACTGGCTGTTGATGGTCTGCAGTACCTTCGCCCACCCGTCCCGGTCGGTCACGTCATGCTTGATGGGTAACACCCCCGCATTGCCCGCTTTGAACAGCGGCAGCGCGGCCTTGAGGCGCTCCTCGTTGCGATAGCCGATGCACACTTTCATGCCGGCCGCGGAGGCGGCCCGTGCGATGCCCAATCCGATGCCGTCGGAGGAGGCGGTGATATAGGCCACCTTGCCCTTCAGGTCATGCAGTGGCGCCCGCTGTGAAAAGGCCGGCTCGGGCGGCGGCGGCGGGCGGACGAACGGCGCCGGTGCCGACCCCGGTGCCGACCCTGCAGGCGCTGGGGCGCCCTGGGCGCGCGCGTACTGACTCAGCCCGAGGCCGGCCAGGATCCCGGCGCCGTACACGGTCCCTTCCGCCAGAAAGCGGCGCCGTTCGGCTGCGAACCGGTCCAGGGTGTGGACAATATCCCGGGGCGTCTGGGGGGAGTCTTTCATAGATGTGCCTGCGCTGGTGTTGGTTTTGCAACCGCTCGATTTTCTGCCGCGCAGTGTGCCTCATTGGCCGAAGGGCCGTCACCTACGCGAGGTTCAAAGGGCTGTGGCGGCCTGTCATGACCTGCGGTTGACCGCTGCTGGCCGCTGTGTTGAGGTTCACCGACAATTTGGGAGGGGTTATGCGCCAGAACAGGAACCAGGGCCCGTCAGCCGTAGACGCACTGACGGCCAACGGGCAGGCACGTCGCGGATTTTTGGGTACCGCGGCACTGGCCACGGCCGCTACGGCCGCCGGCGGGATGGTCGCCACGGGCCGGGCGCTGGCCGCGGCGACGCCGGCAGCGGACAACTGCCCGGTGGTACCGACGCCGATGCGCGATGTCGCAGGCAAAGTTGCCTTCATCACCGGTGGCGACAGCGGCATCGGCTTGGGTATCGCGCGCGCCTTCACGGACGCCGGCATGAAGGTGGTCATCACCTATCGCACCCGCTCGCACCTGGATGAGGCGATGAAGTTGCTGCAGGGCGCTGCCGATCGCGTGCATGCCATCAATCTGGATGTCACGGACCGGGCTGCCATGGAGCAGGCCGCCGCGGAGACCGTGCGGGTATTTGGCAAGGTCCATGTGCTGGTGAACAACGCCGGTGTTGCCGTCATTGGCGGCCTGTCCCGTGCGAGCTATGAAGACTGGGACTGGGCCATGAGCGTCAATGCCGGCGGCGTCTTCAACGGCGTGCGCTGCTTCCTGCCGCGTATCCAGGCGCAGGGCGAGGGCGGCCAGATCGTGTCCGTGTCCTCGCTGGCGGGACTGCTGGGACACGCACCCGCCGGGGTCTACACCGCGTCAAAATTTGCCGTGGTCGGCATGATGGAGGCGCTGCGCGCGGAGCTTGCGGATGCGAATATCGGCGTGACGGTGTTCTGTCCCGGCATCGTCAATACCAACATCGGCAGCTCGGCGCGCAATCGTCCGGCCGGCGCTTCGGCCCCGCAAGCCCGAGTCGATCCGGGATTCAAGATGGATCCGGCGATGATGGCTGAAATGCAAAAAGCCATGAGCGAGTCGCATGGCGTACCGCCCGGCATGGATCCGCTGGATGCCGGACAGCGCGTACTGCGCGCGGTGCGCAACAACGACCTGTATGTGCTCACCACACCGGAGTTCGAAGCCGAATTCGCGGCGCGCGGCGCAGCCATCGTTGCGTCTTTGCCGACGGACGTCAGCGTCTCCAAATCGCGCGAAATGATGGGCCGCATGATTCTGGGGAAGACCCCCTACGCCGCGGAGCGCGACCGTCGCCGGTGCGAACGGGCCCGGTCAGGCAAAGTGTGAGCACAACTAGGCGCGGGCGGCGCGAGCCGCTCGCGTGCCGGCCTCATCCACCGACAGTCCCTCCGGATCCCGTTCCGGATCGCCGGTGACAATGACGCCATAATCGCGCCGGGCCCCGGCGATGGAGATGTAGCCATCGCGCACGTCCTCCAGCACCTTGGTCACGGAGCGCAACAGCGGATCACCCCACCCGCCACCCGAATTGGTCATGTGGCGCAGGGTGGCGAAGGGATCGGTGTGCCAACGCTGCCGACCGAAGTACACCCAGGGAGCCCCCCGCTGCGGCGCCTGGGTCGACGGATCGAGGCGGCCGGCGACGCCGATCGAGTCCACGAAGTCACTGGCGGCGACCCCGCGGTTTTTTGCTGCCGCGCTGCGCGCACTGCCGCCGCTCTGGTCCCACAGCCACACGCCACCGGTGGTGCCGTCATGGCCGCCATTGACACCGATACCGGTACTTTGTTTGAAACGCAGCGTGAACAGATGGTGATCGACCGGCTCCAGCCAGTAGGTGTCCTTGCATACGGCGGCACCGCCGCGATGGGTACCCGGGCCGGGTGAATCCGTCACATAGTCGCGCCGCATGAACACCACCGGAATCTCGGCCTCGTGCGCCTCGATGGGCGTGTCCATGCCATTGACCTGGTAGAAGCTGCAGTAACTGTCGGCATCACCCGCGTCGGTGGCGCCCCATGGCCCGTGCTGACCGCCCGCCACGATGGATACCCACGGCGATCCATCGGGCCGCCGGCCTACCGCGCTGTGCAGATTCGGCGCACTGATGTCGCCGCCGACGGCGCGCGTGCCCAGGGGCACGGCGAGGGCGGCAAAAATGGCGATCAGCAGCGCATTGGTAGACTCCCCATAGGCGAACACCACGCCCTCCGGCGGCAGCGCCGACAATATGGCGCCGTCCGGAATCAGGATGTCGATGGGCCGGTAGCAGCCGGAGGTGAAGGGGCCGCCGGGATCGAGCAGGTACTTCAGGGCGATGCCAACGGTGGTCTTGGCGTCCAGGTAGGTGCCGTTGATGGCGCCGCGCGCCTGCCGGGCCGTGCCCGACAGATCCACTTCGATACGCGCGCCATGCTTGCGGATCGTGCAGCGGATCGGATACTCCTCGTGATCATCCACGGCATCGCAATCCACCAGCGCCGCGCCCTGCCATTGGCCATCAGGCAACGTCGCGATGGCCGCGGCCATGCGCTCGGCATCTGCATCACACGCGTAGCGCATGGCGCCCAGCACGGCGCGCTCGCCGTAGCGCGCGATACTGTCCTGGAGCAGCGACTCGCCCAGTGCCAGACAGGCAATGATGGTCTGCATGTCCAGGCGCAGCAGCTCCCCGAATCGCGCGTTGTCGAAAATCAGGGTCCAGGTCTCATTGACCGGCTTGCCCGCCTGCATCAGTGCGCGCGGCGAGAGCACCAGGCCATTTTCATAGACGCTGAACTTGTGGGCCGAGAAGCCGCCCGCCACGGACCCGCCCATGTCCAGCTGGTGGGCCTTGAGGTTGACGAAGCCGCACAGTGTCGCGCCGTGAAATACGGGCCGGATGAACAGCATGTCATTGACATGGGTGCCGGTGCGGTACGGATCGTTGGCGATGATGACATCACCGGGTCCCAGGCGCTTGACGCCATATTCCTCGATGGTGTTGCGGATCGACTCGGTCATGGTGCCGGTGAAGGCCAGCTGCGACTTGCTGACCACCGGTGTCGGATAGCCGATCTGCGGCGGACCGGTGAGGGTGGCTGCAAAATCGTAGAAGTCCTTCAGCACTGGTGAGAACGCGCAGGCCAGCAGCCGCTCGCTGACATGATCGAGCAGGTAGCGAAAGCGGTTGCCCAGCACCGTGGCATCGAAGCGGCCGCAGCCGTAGAGAGCGGCGAAGGCCGCGCCGTCCAGATCGCGCAGGGCGGTGCCCTTCATGTGGCCTCCGTGATCACGATTTCACCGACCGCGCCGATCTGTGCCAGTTGTCCGGGCATGACCAGGGTGGTGGCCAGGGGTTCGACGAGCAGCGCCGGACCGGTGACGGTGTCGCCCGTGCCCAGCGCGGCGCGCGTATAAACGGCGGCGGAAATTTCCTGCGGCCCCAGATGGCGCAGCACCCTTTGTGCAATGGGCGTGGGTTTGCCGCGCGATGCCGGCACGGGCTGCCAGGTCAGCTTCTGCGTCGGTACGATCATCTGCACCCGCCAGGTCACCCCCTGCACGGGTATCTGTGGGAAGGACACGCCGTTGCGGCGCGCGTACTCGGCGTGGAATTCGTCGCTCAGGGCGGCCGGGCCGCGGGCCGTGAGGGCCGTCGCATCCACGTTGATGAAGGGCGTCTCCCAGCTTTGTCCGGCCAGGCGTCCGTCAAAACTGCGGCGGACGACAAACTCCTCGTTCCCCAGGCGCGCGCGCAGTTGCGCTTCGAGAGCGGCGAACAAGGCCTCGATCTGCGGACCGCTGTCCGGCAGCAGCATCTGGTATTGGCTGCGGCTGCTGGCATAGACGAAGTCGGTGCACAGCAGCCCAATTGCCGAGAACAGTCCCGGATGCGGCGGGACAATCAACCGTCGTGCCTTGACCAGGTCCAGTACGCCCGCCAGCAGCATGGGGCCGGCGGCACCAAATGCCATCAGGCTGAACTCGCGGGTATCGACACCATGGCGCAGGGCACAGCGCGACACTTCCTCGGCAATGTTGTTGAGCGCAATCTTCCAGGCAAAACCAATGCGCTCGGCTTGCGACATGCGGCAGTTCAGTGACTCGAACGCCCGCTGCGCGGCCGGCGTATCGAGGCGGATCTGGCCGTCGGCAAAGGCTTGCGGGTCCAGTATCCCCATGAGCAGGCAGGCATCGGTGACCGTTGGCAGGCTGCCCCCGCGCCCGTAGCAGGCCGGGCCCGGCGCGGCACCCGCACTGTGCGGACCGACCCGCAGATCACCCGACGGTGATACGGACACGATGCTGCCGCCACCGGCGCCGACGCTGGCGACTTCCGTGGACAGTGTGTTGACCAGCAGATCGTGCTCGATTTCGAAGCTGTCATTGATGAAGGGCGCGCCATTGACGATGACCGTCACGTCGGTCGAGGTGCCGCCGACATCGCAGCCGATGAGATTGCCGTCACCGATGGCGGCACCGAGTCCGCAGCAGGCGGCCGCGCCGGCCGCCGGGCCTGCGAACAGAATGCGATGCGGCGCCTTCACCGCTTCGCGCCAGGGAATCAGCGCCGCCGTGCAATCGGCAAAATTGAGCTTGCCTTGGAAACCGCTCGCGCGCAGCTGTGAGTCCAGAACCTGGGCGTAGTCGGCGTAGATGAGCTTCATCATCACATCGATGACGGTGGTGGAAGCGCGCGGATACTCCTTGGCGCGCGGGCCGACCTGGAATGAGGCCGATACCGGAAACTGCGCGCCGAAGATCTCGGCGGTGAGCGCCAGCAGTCGCTGCTCGTGTGCCGGATTCACGAAGCTGTTGATGAGGCAGATCGCCAGTCCTTCGATCCCGCAGCGCTTGAGAATCTCGAGTTCGGTGCGCGCCTGCGCCTCATCCAATTCGAGCAGCACGGCACCGCTGGCCAGGATGCGCTCGTGAATGCCGCGGCGCAGATAGCGGCGCACCAGCGGCCGTGCCGCATCGCCAAAGGGTCGATGCCAGCGGGCATCGGTCTGATTGTCCATGGGCCGCATGCAACGACCCGCGTCCAGCATGTCGCGATGTCCCTGCGTGGTCAGGAAGCCAACCTTGGGCAGCGTGCGGGTCAGTACCGCGTTGAGGCCCTTGGTGCTGGCATGATTGAACACCGCCGCGTCCTGCACACCCAGGCGGCGCGCGCCTTCGATGACCGGCAGGTGGGTCGCGGTGGGATTGCTGGGGACCTTCGTGACATGGATGGCGCCATCGCGCACCATGACCACATCGGTAAACGTGCCGCCGACATCAACGCTGAACAGGGTGGCCATTGCTAAGGGGCCCCCAGCGGCACAAACGCGCCCAGCAGCGGCCCGGGTTCGCGCGATACGGAGTGCAGGCACCGAGTGCATTTGACGACCAGCCACCAACCGCCTTCACTCATGACACGGTAGCTGGCGAGCGCCGCCGCACCGCATTCGGGGCAATGGCCGGGCACTGCGGTGCGCGGCGCGGCAACGGTGGCAGTGGTCGGGCGGGGGAAGTTATGCATGGCCTTTAGCGCGTAGCCGATCGGGCTTGGACGGGCAGCAGTACCACACTGATTCCCCAGCCCGCCAGGATGATCGCAAATAGGGCCAGCCATTGATGCAGTCCCAGCACTGCCAGCCACAGGGGCGAGGTGACGAAGGTGGTCAGTGCGCCGGTCTGGCTGAGCAGGCCGGCAGTGGCGGCGCGATGCTCGGGCCCTGCGACCTTGGGCAGCAGGGAGGCGAGCACCGCCATGGCGGCTCCGGTGCAGGTGAGCCAGATCAACAGCGCTGCCAGCGTCAGGCCAAGGTGCGTCCAGGGCGCAAACACCCCGAACCCGGCAATCGAACCCACCGCCGCCAGGGCCGCGAACAAACTGGCAGCCCGCACGCCGCGCGTCAGAAAGACGCCACTGAGCGCGCTGCCGAGGATCATCACGACATTGGCGACGGCCATGATGCCGGAGGCGGCGCTGAGGGTGATGCCGTAATGCCGGGACAGGTACGGCGGCATGACGACGCTGACTCCCAGGCCGAGCAGGATCAGCACGCCAAACGCGCTCGCCAGGCGCAGGGGCCCGACACCTGCCGGCGACTTGAGCAATGCCAGTATCGAGCGGCGCGGACCGGCGGTGCCCAGGCTTGCGACCGGCGCTTTGGGCAGCGCCAGGCCGAGGAGGGCCAGCAGCACGAAAATAGCGCCGTGCACCAGGTAGGCGTAGCGCCAATGTTGCGCGCCGGCAAAAGCCGCCGATATCAGTAGTCCCAGCGAGGTTCCGACAGGCGTGTAACTGGACCACAGTGCCATCGCCGCGCTACGGCGTTCCGGTGCGCTGATCGCGATCATCAGCGCGGGCGCCGCGGCGTAGGTGAGCAGGGGAATGCAACCCTCGACAACCCGGATCACCTGGAATGGCGTGAAGGAGTCGGCCAGCAGATACAGTCCATTGACCAGCGCGCCAATCAGGGCGGCCAGGATCAACGCGGGGCGGGCGCCCAGTCGGTCGATCACCGCACCGGACAGGGTGCCGAAGATCGCCGGCAGTATCGCCATCAATGAAATGAACAGGCCGAACAAGGCCGGTACGGCACCCGGCAGGCTGGCAATATCGGCCTGCAGCGGAATGGCCTTGGTCAGTGATGCGGCACTGACGACGCCGTACAGGTAGATAAGTGTCAGGCTTGGCCAGCCACCGTGTTTCATTGAGCCCACTCTGATGCTCTGGTAACTTAGCACGGGGTTACGGGCTTGGGGCGTGGCGAATCATGGGCGGATCAATCACCCGGCGCGGTGTGCTGACCGGCGCTGCGGTCATCGCCGGTGTGACGGCCCTGCCACTGTTCTTCACGCCGGCCAGTGCCGCTCGCAGTGCGATTGGCCATGTGGTGGTCGATGACCGGCTTGCGCATTCCGCCGCATTCGCCGGCGGCTTCCTCGGAACAAATATTCACCATGTGGATGCACTGGATGATCTGTGCAATCGCTGGTACACGCGGCTGCGCCGGGAAGTCCTGGCCGATGCGCGGCACATTGCCGGGTTGACGACCTGGATGGATTACGTGGTCATGCGCAGTTGTGCCGCCGAAATCGGCTACCGACAGCTGTCCTGCGCCACGACCGCGCTGGCCTCATCCGATCATGTACGCAGGGTTAGCTGGGTGTTCGCACCCCGAAACTGAAGGGGGATCTTCATGAAGCGTCTGAATCAAGTCACTGCGATGTGGCTGCTGGCCGCGTGCCTGTCCGCGGCGTGGACCTTTGCCAACGCGCAAGGTGCAGCACCGCAAACCGCCGCCTGGCAGGGTGCGCGACTCGGATTTGTGGGACGAGCCGTCAAGGACCTGGACCGCTCGGTGGCCTTCTACAAAATGATCGGATTCACCCAGGATCCGGCGGCCAATCCGGAATGGCGTACCGATCCGGTGGTCGAAGGGCTGTATGGCGTGAAGGGCATTACCACGCGCATGGCCAAGATGTATGTGGTGAATCCGGATTCCAAAGAGCACTTCGTGGTGTACCTGCGGGAAGTAAAGGGCATCAAGCGTACGGATCGTAGCGATCACACGCCCTGGACGCCCGGTGCCACGCACTTCGGACTGGTCGTCGCGGATGCCGATCAGGTGTGGTCGCAGCTGCAGGCGGCCGGACTGCTGCACGCGCGTTCATGGGGAGGCAAGCTGATTGCCCCGCCCGGCCAGACCAAGGGCATGCTGGCCTATATGACCGACCCGGACGGACTGGATATCGAGATCATCGATCAGCGTCCCGCGAGCCCCGCGCAGAACGGGCGACCGGCACAGGCCGCGCTGTTGCCGGGCGTGAACCATATGGGCGTGGTCATCCTGGATGCGGACAAGGCGAAAGCGTTCTACAGCACGACGCTGGGTGGCATCTGGCCGCAGACACCATCGCCGTGGCTGAAGGGTGATTTCTACGACTCGGCAGTCGGCGGCCATGGCAATGTGCTGCGGTTTTTCAATGTAGCGTTCCCGCAGGAGATTGCGCCGACTCTGCACATGAACCTGGAGCTGGTCGAATTCCAGAACCGCAAGACCCCGGTCCCTCCCGCGCGTATCACCGATATCGGCGTGGGCTATATCGGCATGCAGGTGCCGAATCTGGATGTGGCCCTGCCGCAGGTGCTGGCCGCAGGCGCAAAGCTGGTGTCGAAGCCGGGCATCATGACCATGCGCAGCGGTACGCGCGAGGTCATGGTTCGTGATCCGGATACGGGCGTGTTCCTGGAATTGTTTGACGAGCCGGCGGCCAGGTAGGCAGCGCGCCTACCAGGGCGCAGGTTTGTAGTCCTTGAGAAACTGACCCCACAGGTGAGTGCCGCTGAGACTGCCGGCGAAGATCGGATCGAGGATCCGCGCCGCACCGTCGATGATGTCCAGCGGCGGCGCGAACCCCAGTTCGGCCTTGCGTGCCGCGTGGACGGCCGGATCTTCGTCCGTAATCCAACCCGTGTCCACGGCATTCATGTAAATGCCATCCCGGAAATAGTCCGGCGCACTGGTGCGGGTCATCATATTCAATGCCGCCTTGGCCATGTTCGTGTGCGGGTGCCGTTCGGTCTTGGTCGGGCGGTAGAACTGACCTTCCATCGCGCTGACATTGACGATGTGCTTGTGCGCACCGGGAGTCGCAACCATCAGGGGCTTCAGACGCGCGTTGAGAATGTAGGGTGCAATGGCGTTGACCAGGTGCACCTCGAGTAGCTCCGGGGTGCCGACTTCGTGCATCCGCAGCCGCCAGCTGTTGGTGTCGCGCAGATCGACCTGCTGCAGGTCCTCGTCGTAGCGGTGGGCGGGGAACAGCTCCTCGGTGTGCAGCCGGGCAACGGCCGTCGCTTCTTTTTCGAGCAGGTGCGCGTAGAAGGCGGCGGGCCGGCGCACCGTCTGGCACGCGTTGTTCAATACGTAGTCGAGCCGCGGCAGTCGCTCGAGCATGAAACGTGCAAACAGTTCGACGCTTGGCGAATGGCGCAGATCCAACCCCTGTATCTGCAGGCGCTCCTTGAATTGCGGGTAGTCTGATTCGAGCGCGTAGCGCCCCGCGGCATCGGCCGGAAAGCGCGTGGTGACAATGACATGGGCCCCGGCGCGCAGCAGTTTCAGCGCTGCCTGAAAGCCGATTTTCACGCGCGCTCCGGTGACCAGGGCGAAGCGTCCGGACAGATCCGCGGTCTGCTCGCGCTTGGCATAATTGAAATCGCCGCATTCCCGGCACATGGAGTCGTAATAGCGGTGCGTAAGGGTGAAGGGCTGCTTGCAGACATAACAGTTCAAGGCATTGCCCAGCGTGGCTGGCGGCTGCGCAGGCTCGGCGGCCGGCGGTGGCGGCAGCCACAATGGCGTGTACCGGGTGGCCCGGCGCTGGATGCGCAGTCCCGTGCGCTGGATGATCTGCGCATCCCGCTCACGGGCAGCCGCCCGCTCCGCCCGCCGGAAGGCCTTGGCCATCTTCACCAGGTCGTGGCGTTCCGGCTTCGCGACGAGCCCGGCCAGGGTCAGCAGCTCGCGGCGCTGCGCCTGTGACACCTGCGTCAATTGTGAACGGTCGGCTTCAATGGCGCGCAGCACTTCGATGCAGGTGCGCACCGCCTCGGTCGTCAGTACTGGCGCGCGGGGTGGGTCGAGGGTGTCCATCGTCACATTGTATGATGGGTGCCCGCAGGAGGCATTCTTGAGTACTGAGCACGGCCAGCCCATCCCCCCAGGCGTCCCACCGGTGCAGCAATTTGCTGCGCGGGCGGTGCGCGGCACATTGGGCCGCAGTACCGATGTGGACGCCTGCGTCGCCCTGGTCGGACAGATCGATCATTTGCTCGAGCAGGCGGCGCAGCATCTGCCGCAAGGCAGTGCGCACCTGGCCTGTCGAGCCGGCTGCAATTTCTGCTGCCACCTGCAGGTGCGCGTGCTGCCACACGAGGCGATCGCCCTGTTTCGCTACCTGCAGTCGCGGATGGCGCCGACCACGGCGCAGCGGGTGCGGATGAAAATCAGCGAATACGCGCAGGCGCCGCAACTGGCGGGCGGCCCGGTCGCGCGCCGTGCATGCGCCTTCCTGATCGAAGGGGAGTGTTCCGCCTATGAGGTGCGCCCCAGCGCCTGCGCCGGCTATCACTCCGTGAGCAAGACACGCTGTGAGCAGTCCTTCCACGATCCATCGCTCCCATCCGGCACCGTGGCGTTGGAGGCCCTCATGGTCGTAGCGCTGGCGTTGGAGGAGGGTGTCAATACGGCGCTGCACACTCAGGGCCTGAGCCATGCTCCGCTTGAGTTGCACACGGCCGTGGCGGCCCTGCTTGCCAACCCGGCGCTCATCGCGCGCTGGCGGGCCGGACGAGCGCTGTTGAAATCTCCCCCGACCGGAGCACGTTGATGGACAGGCCGCCGCTACCGCCCTTCACTGTGGAAACCGCAACTCAGAAGGCGCGCCTGGCCGAGGACGCCTGGAACTCCCGGGACCCCGCCCGCGTGGCACTCGCGTACACAACGGACAGTCGCTGGCGCAATCGCGCCGAATTTCTGCAGGGCCGCGCGGCCATCGAGGCATTCCTGCGCCGCAAGTGGGACCGGGAGCTCGACTACCGGCTGATCAAGGAAATCTGGGCCTTTCGGGAAAATCGCATTGCGGTGCGGTTTGCCTACGAGTGGCACGATGATGCCGGCCAGTGGTATCGCAGCTACGGCAATGAGAACTGGGAGTTCGACGCACACGGTTTGATGCGCACGCGCATCGCCAGCATCAACGACGCCCCCATTGCGGCGAGCGATCGTAGATTTCATTGGCCGAGCGGTCGCCGCCCGGATGACCACCCTTCACTCAGCGACCTGGGGTTTTAGAACATGCGCTTTTTCATCAAGATGCTCGTGCCCGTCGCCTTAGGGCTGGCAATGGCCGGCACCGCAGGCAACGCCGCGGCCGAGACGGTGTTGATCACGGGGGCAAACCAGGGCATCGGCCTGGAATTCGCCAAGGAATATGCCGCGCGCGGTTGGACGGTCATCGCCACGCATCGACGCACCAGCACACCTGAGGAATTGGCGAAACTGGCCGCGCAATATCCGAAGGTTCGCATTGAGCGCATGGACGTGACCGACCCCGCGCAGATCGCGGCGCTGGGTGCGAAGCTGAAGGGAGTGCCCATCGATATCCTGCTGAGCAATGCCGGTCTGGTGAGAACCGATCCGGTGAACAAGCCCGGCGGCAACACCAACCAGATGTTCGGCAGCCTGGACTACAAGTTGCTCGATGACTTCATCCATACCAATGTGGCCGGTCCGCTGATGATCAGCGAAACCTTCATCGGCAATGTCCGGGCAAGTCATCAGAAGAAGATCATCGCAATCAGCTCCGCCGCGGGCTCCGTGTCCGTACCGCCCTTCATGCCGAATGGTTCACCGGTCCCCGATCATTACTGGTACCGGATCAGCAAGGCCGCGTTGAACAGTGCGATGCGTCTGCTGTCCGCGCAGTTCAAGGACCAGGGAATCATCGTGGTGATGTTTCATCCCGGCGGGGTTCAGGTGGAGAGTTTTGGCGATGACAAGCTGCCCGGCTTCGTGCCGCCGGCCGAAGCGATCGGCAAGATGATCAGGACCATCGACGGCCTGACCATCAAGGACAGCGGACGATTCCTGGATAACGACGGCAAGGATCATCCGTGGTGAGGGTACTGCCCGGCTCGGCTAGCCGCCACTTGGACGGCTTCGGATTTGCACACCAAGCGCGGCGATCAGAGCTAGGTCGAGCGCCCGCAGCTTCTGCGTATCCAATTGCCCCACGAAATCGGTTAGCTTGGTTTTCTCGAGGCTCATAAGCCCGTCACAGTGAATACCACTCTCGTGCTTGAGCCCAAACGCCGGCCCAACGGCAACCTGGGTCGGTAAGTCCTGCCAACGGGTGAATACGGGTGCGCAGATCACCGAAGAATAGGCGGAGTCAATCAGCGGTTGCCGACTCACGATGACGAAGACCCGAGCCGGCTTCGGATCCCCGGGCGGCCGCCTGACCCGATACAGCTCTCCGCGCTTCACTCGTCCGTGGCGCTCGATTGGAAGGAGAGGGCATCGGCCATTTCGGCGTTCAGCTCATCCGCATGTCGATTGATCGCTGCGACCTCCCGAGCATCCCGCCGAGCCTGCGCATGTCCATCGACGAAGTCACGCAGGATATTCTCGACAAAGGCGGACCGTGACACCTTTGGACCCGCGAGTTTGTCGATCGACTTGATCAAGTCTTCCGAAAGAGTGAGTGACGTTTTCGCCTTCATGCCACCAATATACTACCGCGGTAGGATATTTGGTAGTAACACCCAACGCATGAAAAAGGCCGCTGGTTCGCAGCGGCCTTTTGCCCGGTCATGTCACGCCGAATTTGCCGTCTATTTGAACCGCGCCGTCAGCTGGATATACCACTCGGCCGGCTCGTTATAGGTGCCACCCACTTCGCCCGCACCGATATTGGGTGATCCGGTGGTGATGAAGCGGTCGTTGGTGATGTTGGTACCGCCCAGGGCCAGGTCGTATTTGTTGTCCGCGGTGATGTAGTGGACCGACGCATCCAGCATACGGGACGCCGGGTCACGCAGCTCCGGGGTGTTCAATGAGTCGTTGTACATCTCCGCCGTATAGGTGAAGTCGACGATCATGCGAATGCTCGACTGGTTGGGCAGCAACAACGTGTACTCGGGATAGAAGGTCAATTTGTATTTCGGCGTCTTGGGCAATCTTGCATCCAGGGGATTGCCGCCGACGATGTTGCAGATCGGGCCCCCGGTGGCCGGGTTGATTCCGGTTGCCGGACACTCGTTCAGTCCCAGGGGCGCAATAATCTCCTGGGGAATATTGGCCTCGGGATTGACGTACGTGTAGTACGCGTCGATGTACGAGCCGGAGAGGTTCAGCGACAGACCGCCACCAACGACCGCCTGCAGGTCCATTTCGGCACCCTTGATCTTGGCATTGCCGGCATTGGTGTACACCGGTGAGATGCCCTGCTGAATGTCCAGCTGGATCCCCGTGTAGTCCGTGTAGAACAGGGCTGCGTTGGCCTTCAGATGGTGGTCGAACCACTCGGATTTCAATCCCAGTTCCCAGGTCTTGGTGTACTCAGGAGAGAACTGCGCATCAGTCGCGCTGGGAATGTTGGCCGAAAGGCGCGTGGTCCAGCCGCCGGCCTTGAAGCCCTTGCCCCAGCTCAGGTACGCCATCACATCGTCGTTGAACTTGAATTGCGTGGCCAGCGTGGGATCGAACACATTCCACGTCTGCCGGTTGTCGCCCACCGGGAAGTAGCGGTCGACGGTGCCGCCGCCGAGTGGAAAGGCGTATCCCTGGGGGCCGAGTACTGCACCGCACGCCCCCGAGCCGTATGGGAAGCAGTTCAGGTCGCCCTGGCCACCGATGAACTCTTCCACGACACGGGTGAAGCGGCCGCCGGCGGTGAAGCTCAATTGGTCAGTCAGCTTGTAATCGCCGTGGACGAACGCAGCGGCGTTTTTGTTGTTCGCGTCATTCTGGATGTCGTACACATACAGAAGGCTCTCGAACGGCACGTAATCGTGCACGAAGCCGGCTTCCTCGAAGTAGTACAAACCGCCGACGTAGTTCAACGCATCGTTGAAGGCCTTGCCGTTCAGCTGGAATTCCTGGGAGACCTGCCACTGGTGCTGGTGGTCGGTTACTTCCTGCAGGGTTTCCGGAGTGCCATCGAGGTCCGTACCAATGTGCCAGGCAATCTGCCGATAGCCACTGATCGACTTTAAGGACAGGTCGTCGTTGAACTGGTGTAGTGCGGTGAGCGAGAAGCCAAAATAGTCGTTGTTCGCAAAGTCCGGGCCATTGGCGTACGTCGTGTCGATGTTGCCGGTCTGGTTGGCCCCCGGGTAGTCATACAGGCGCGGCTGGTTCGAGCCAATGTAGCCCGGGCTGCCGTACTGGAACGGTCCGGCGGGGCCGCCGACGTAACCTGCGCCCAGCAGCGCTGCACCGCCGGTGGATATTCCCGGGACCCGTGCCCGGGGCTGCTCGCACAGTCCCACGAGCCCCGCATTTGAGGCGGAGCCGAGCGGAAATGCGTAGATCCCCGGTCCAACCGCCGATGCATTCTGGATGTTCTGCGCGATGTTGCCGGCGTTGCTGCCGATACAGGTGTTGTACAGGGTCGAGAAGGTCGAAGTCGTCAGGTTGCCTTCGTAAGTATTCAGGATCGTGTACGGCAGGGCCTCCTGGCGCTGACGGTTCAAGTCAGCCGTAAACGTGACGGTGTCCTTGTCCGAGGCCAGCCACAGCAGCTTGCCGCGTACGGTCTGCACACCGTAGCTGCCGTACGCATCCCCGGTCTCGTAGCCCGCCTTCGGGTACGCATCCTGGGGATCGACGACGAACGGCGCCGAGCCTTGCGGGGAGCTGCTGGGATAGGGGATGACCCGCTGATAGCCATCCCGATCCTGAGTGGATACGGTGAGGGAGGAAAGCAGAGTGTCCTTGATGAGGGGAATGTCAGCCGTGAAGCCAAAGTCACGCCGGTTCAGGCTGCCGCCCGTCACCTGCGCGGTAAACTTCTCCTCATTGCCCGGGGTGTGCGTGATGATGCTGATGGCGCCGCCTTCGGTGTTGGCACCGAACAGGGTGCCCTGCGGACCCTTGAGGATTTCGACGCGATCCACATCCAGCAGGTCCTGGTTGGCGCCGATGCTGCGGGCCAGGTAGACGCCGTCCAGGTACACACCGACGGCGGGGTTGAGGTTGAAGGCAAAATCGTCCTGTCCCACACCGCGGATGGAGGCGGAGAGCACCGAGCGGTCACCGGAGAAGGGGGAGCCGGCATCCAGCGTGACGCCCGGAGTCAGGTCGCCCAGGACTTGGATGCTGGTCAGATTGCGCTGCTGCAGGGAATCAGAGGTGAACGCCGTGATGGCGATTGGCACGGTCTGAACGTTCTCGGAGCGGCGTGTGGCCGTGACGACGACCTCCTGCAGGCCACCAGAGTTATCGGCGGCGGCCGGTGGGTTCGTCGGAGCAGTCTGCGCGTAGACGCCACCGCAGCTGGCGGCCAGGCCGGCGATGGTCCAAAAGGCCAGTTTACGGCTGTGCCGTGTCCCGGTTCCAAGTCCCGTCGAACCTGCTGCTGCATCTTTCATCCTGCGTCCCCCTAAAACAACATCTGAATACGGGGAGGCGGAGCGGACGGCCGCAGCGCGCGACCCCTAAGAGTTCAGTGTCCACGGCCGCATGTTTTACAGCGGTTCCGACGCCTCCCAGCGACGCCGCAGCCTATCGCGGTGCTTCGTCGTGGTGCGCGGACCACAGTGCAAAGATAAGCTGACAGCGCAGCTGGTATTGCAATACTGTGGTACAGAACTTACAACTGGCGCTGGCGGATGCCAAATTTCCTGCGGAAACCCGCATAAGATGTTGATAGGTCAATCACACCTTGCATATATTTCCACCCCTGTGCCACATTCTGTGGAATGACTGGCCTACCAGTTCTGGAGCCCGCGATGGAGGTTAGGCTGGACCCACAGCGCCCCGGTCACTGGTCGACGGATGGTGTCGATCAACGCAGGGCGCTTGCCTATTGGGTGGATACGGTCTGTGACCGCTTCCTCGAACTGGATATCGATACACCGGTGCGCAGCCAATTCCGGGCCTGCCTGGATCAGATCGATTTCGGGCCCACCACGTTGAGTTTCGTGGGCGCTGCCAGCCAGCGGATTCGGCGCACACCAGCCAAGATTTCGCGCACGCGCTATCCGGCATTCTGCCTGGTGCAATTCCGGGTCGGCCATGGGATCTTGCGCCAGCGCGGCCGGGAACTGCAGGCGCACGCCGGTGAGTGCGTGCTGGTTGATGGCACTGAGCCGTATGACCTGGAGTGCCCGCAGGCCACATCGGCCGCGATTTTGCGCATGCCGGAGGATTGGCTGCGGCGCTGGCTGCCGAATCCCGAATTTTGTTCGCCGACTCTGTTTGCGCGCGGCGACTGGAGTTCGGCGCTGTGCGCGGCCATGAGCAGTCTGCGGCTGGAGACCTGCAGTGATCTGGCATTACCCCGCAGTACGGTGGCCGAGCAGATCGCCTCGCTCCTGACGCTCGCCTTGGGCAAGGGCGCCGACAGTGACAGCCCGCGCACTTTGCTGAGCGACCTGATCGTCACCCTACGTGACCGCCTGGAGGAGACGGATCTCTCACCGCTCGTTGTTGCGGCGCAACATGATATTTCCAAGCGCACCTTGCACTACGCCTTTGCGGCCGCGGGCACGACTTTTGTCGAACAACTGATGAAACTGCGGCTGGAGCGGGCGCGGGAAATACTCTCGGATGCCCGGCAGGCCGCGCCCCGTATCGAGGATGTCGCGACCCGCTGCGGCTTTACGGATCCCAGCCACTTTGCGCGCCGCTTCCGCCAGAAATACGGCCACGCCCCGCTGCAATACCGGCGCGCGGTTCTTTAAAACGCGCGCGCACATCACTTAATCACGACGAACGACGACCGGTTTGCGCTGTCAGCGCAATTTCGGCAACTGCGGGCGCAACCTGGGGCCTGGATCATTGCGTGCCGCGATTTGCTGCCTCATGCTCACTTCATGGACATGCCTGCGAAGCCCAAGCAATTCCCGTTGCCCAGCTCTTTGAAAGTGGTGCCTGGGACCGAACGCGCGCAGGCCGCGTATCCGTATTACACGCAGTTCGAAGCCGCCGACGATCAGCGCTTCTGGTTCTACAACTCCATGCACTTCCCCGAGCCGATGTCGGCGTTCGACATGGTGACCGCGGAAGCCGCGTACTGCGCGCTGGGGGCCTCCAATACCCGGGTGCACTGCCTGCCCACGACCCTGGGCATCGATCATCGGATCATCAACGG
>DATHOA010000053.1:0-5227 GCA_035485475.1 Steroidobacteraceae bacterium
CGCCGGACGTGGCCGAGTACGCCAAGAAACTGCCGCTGGGTCGGCTTTACGCCAACGGCCGAGGGTTCGTGCCCAACATCCGGCAATCGCTGTACAGCGACCTCGTTGTGGTCCTTGGGCAGGAACCGCAGGCGACGCTGAGCAAGACCGGCGACAAGGACAGCCTGCCAGCCGCCCGTGGCCTGCCCCGGTCCTGGGACGAGATCGGGCCTGGCCATCTCGTCATTGCCCAGGAGGCCCTGCAGTACGGCTGGTGGGAGGCGATCGTCCTCGACCGGCAAGGCGACACTCATCGCAGCGGCATTGCGATGATGAGCCCGCCTACCGACGAAGCCAAGCCTGCGGCTCAGAGCCAGCAGGCTTGACCGCCTAGGGTCCCGGTCGCGGACCCAACCCCCTTCTTCCACTGCAAAATCTGGAGGTCCGTCATGGACAGCAAGACTGCGCGCATCCGCGCGCTGAACGATGAACTGCGTCAAAATTTTGCCGGAGGGGCCGCCGTGATGACGCCTGGCATTGCCGCTCTTGTGCAGGTTTTCGGACGCCGGCAACGACGATCTAGCCACGCGCTCCGGTAGCCGGCGTCCGAAAAGCGCCAAGGCACGAAATCGCGGGAGGTACGCTCCCTGGCCGTGCGGCAGGCTCAGCTATGGGGGTCTAAGCGGTGAGCGCGCCGCGTGCATGCCAGCGCGCGGCGAGAGGTGGAGCAATTGCGCAGGGCGAAGCATGCCGGCGGGTTCGCGTTGATCGCCTCGGGGCCAGAAAAGCGAGGATCGAGCAGTAATTTGTGGGACGAGCAAAGAATTTGTGCGAGCTGACGCACGTTCATCCGAGCGGCGACGACAAAAACGATGGCATTTTGGGATGGCGATCGGATGGGCGTGATCATGAGGTGTCGATCCTGATCACTGGCGTAGGCGGGCTTGGGTGAGAGCGCGGGGTTGCGCCTCGCTCGAACCGCTCGATGATGATCATGCGGCCGCCGCAGCAGGGGCAGCGATGCTCTGGTGTTTGCGGCTGATCGGCGTTGGTGTTGGCCGCTTTGATGGCATCGACGGGAATTATTGGCAGTGTGAGCAGCTCGCGGGCGCGGGCGATGTTGTCGGCGCGCTTGCCGCTGGCGAGCAGGCCATAGTAGCGGATGCGATGGAAGCCTGCAGGCAGCACGTGCATGAGAAAGCGGCGGATGAACTCGTGGGTGGCGAGCGTCATCACCTGATAGCGTTCGCGCCCTTCGAGCCTGTAGTCCTTCCACTTGAAGGTGACGCCCTTGTCATCGAGCGAGAGCAGGCGGCGGTTGGAGATGGCGACCCGGTGGGTGTAGCGGGCGAGATAGCGCAACACCTCCTTCGGACCGCCGAAGGGGCGCTTGCAATAGACCACCCACTTTTTGCTGTACAGCGGCCTCAGATACGCGGCGAACGCTTGCGGATCGATCAGCCCGGCATGCTTGCCGAAGAACTGCAGCTCACCGGCCTGATAAGCGGCACGGAGCTTGTGCAGGAACAACCCGCGGAACAACTCCGAGAGCACGGGTACCGCCAGGAAGAAGCGCGGCCGGCATGAGACCCAGCTGTTGCCGTCGAGCGAGAATCCGCCGCCCGGCACGATCATGTGCACGTGCGGGTGGTGGGTCATTGCCGAGCCCCAGCTGTGGAGGACGGACAGGAAGCCGATACGAGCGCCGAGATGCTTGGGATCGGCTGCAATGGTGAGCATGGTCTCGGATGAGGCTTTGAACAGCAGGTCGTAGATCATGGCCTTGTTCTGATAGGCGATATCCGCGATCCGAGCCGGCAACGTGAATACTACGTGATAGTACGGGACCGGCAGCAACTCGGCCTCGCGCTCGGCCAGCCATTCCCGCGCCGCCGCGCTCTGGCACTTCGGGCAATGCCGGTTGCGGCAGGAGTTGTAGGCGATGACGGTGTGCGAGCAGTTCTCGCAACGCTCGACGTGGCCGCCGAGCGCCGCCGTGCGGCAGCGCTCGATGGCCGACATTACTCTCATCTGCTCGAGGCTGACATGGCCGGCATTGGCCGAACGCCACGCCGCCCCGTGGTCGCGGAAGATATCCGCGACCTCCAGTTTTGGACGGGACACTGCGGCGGGTTACGCCGGCAGCTGCACTTCCTTGCGGTTCCTCGCAGTTTTTCTGGGTCGCGCCAGCCGGTCGAGCGGGCTCTCGACGGCGGAGATCAAGCCGGTGGCGACGTGGAGATAGCGCGCGGTGGTTTCCAACTTCTCGTGACCGAGCAGCAGCTGGATCTTTCTGAGATTGGTACCGTGCTCGAGCAGGTGGGTGGCGAAGCTGTGGCGCAACGTATGCACCGTCACGCCCTTCTTGATCCCCGCTGCATCGGCCGCTTCATGAAACAGGCGGTTGAGATGGCGCGTGGTGATCGGCCGGCCAGCAGACTTTCTGCTGGGAAACAGCCAACGTTCCTGCAGCGGTATTCCCGCATCGTAACGCGAGGGGCGCGCCTTCCACCATTGCCGCAGTAAGCCGAGCATCTCGTCCGACAGCATCACATTGCGGTCCTTGCGGCCCTTGGACTGCTCGATGCGAATGATCTTTTGCGCGCTGTCGATATGCTTGGCCTTGAGCCGCACGATCTCGCCGGCGCGCAGGCCACAGCCATAGCCGAGGCTGAGCAGGACGCGGGTCTTGAGACTGCTGGCGACGGCTAAGAGCCTGCGCATCTCGTCAGGGCTCATGACCTGCGGAATCTTCTCGGCCTCGCGCAGGTGATAGATCTCGGCAGCGAGGTCGAGCCGCCGCAGCGTCACCCGAAACAGGAACCGAACTCCTGTCATGATGCGGTTGCGGTTGCAGATGCTCATGCCTGTCTCGGCCAGGTGCAGCTGGAACCGGCGCAGGTCCTCGCATGTCGCGGTATCAGGTGAGCGCTTGAGAAATGCGGCAAACCGCTTGCAGCTGTAGATGTGGCTGCGCTGGGTGTGCACACAAAGCTTGCGCGAGCTCATATCCTCGATCATACGCTGACGCAGCGGGGTGATAGCTTCGGTTGTCATAGGCAACTCCTGTCTTGGATGAGGTGGTTGGCACTTCCATCATCAAGACAGGATGCTTCCCCCGCTACCTACAAATCTCTCCCTGGGGATAATGCTGGGCCCGTCGGGCAACAGCTATCGCGCAGCGATTTAGTGGTGTGCTGGGCATGTTCAGTAGCTTGGAGGTGAAAGTCCTCTACCCAACCTGATGGAGGTGAAGGGTTAGCGAAAACGCAAGGGCTGTCGCCGCGAGGCGAGGTCTGAAGGAAGCGTGGAGCAAACGTGCGAGTCGATGGACAAGAACCGGGTACAAGGCGCGAGCGTCGGACGAGCGGGCCACTTACCGCGAAGTCCATATCCATCAAGGAGGCGAAGCGTAGACCCGGCGATGGTGCACGGAAGGCGACTGAGCTTACCCCAGGAGATCTGCCCTGTGTCGCTTCGGCGACTGAGAGTACCGCGAGGTGGTCTGACCGCAGGGCAGAAGTCAGCAGAGGGCGTAGTAGGTCATGTCGTCGGCAAGGCTAGTGAGGCACTCCGAACCGAAAGGTGGAGGCAACCGATAGGCCGAGCCGGGAACGGTGGCTGAAGGCCCGAACGGGAGGAGCGGCAAGTAGGACATGAATCTCGAAGGCGACAATCGGCTGAATCTCCAGTTGAGACTGGACTTCTCATCGGCGCCGACGGGTGAAGCCCGGCAGGCGGGACGGGAAGACATCGAATCGCCATCGGCGGTGAGTGAGCCCGAACGCCCAGCCAACACGCGTCGAACCATGGAGGACGTATGTGAACGAGCAAACCTGAAGAAAGCATTGCGGCAAGTGAGGAGCAATAAAGGTAGCGCGGGCGTCGACGGGATGACCGTCGATCAACTTGGCGACTATCTGAAGCAGCACTGGCCGGTCATTCGGGAGCAATTGCTGAACGGGACCTACGAACCGAAACCGGTGCGACGGGTGGAAATCCCGAAGCCGGATGGCGGAGGGGTGCGAAAGCTTGGCATTCCAACCGTGCTGGATCGCTTCATCCAGCAAGCGGTGATGCAGGTTCTGCAGAAGCAGTGGAATCCGACGTTCTCCCTTCACAGCTATGGGTTTCGACCGCGTCGGTCGGCACATCAAGCCGTGGCGCAAGCGCAGCAGTACATCGCGCAAGGTTACGGATGGGTGATCGATCTTGATTTGGAAAAGTTCTTCGATCGAGTCAATCACGACAAACTGATGGGCCAGATCGCCAAGCGCGTCGAGGACAAGCGGCTGTTGAAACTCATCCGGGTATTCCTGAATGCCGGGGTGATGGAGAACGGGCTGGTCAGCCCGAGCGTGGAAGGGACCCCGCAAGGAGGCCCGCTTTCGCCACTGCTAAGTAACCTCGTGCTCGATGAACTCGACCAGGAACTGGAGTGCCGCGGACACCGCTTTGTTCGCTATGCGGATGACTGTAACATCTACGTTCGCAGCGAACGCGCGGGTCATCGGGTGATGGAGAGCATCTCGCGCTTCATCACACAAAAGCTCAAGCTCAAGGTCAACGAGGCAAAGAGCGCGGTGGCACGACCGCAGGAACGGAAGTTCCTCGGATTCAGCTTTACGGCTGGTCCGGACATCAAGCGCATGATCGCGCCGAAATCTCTGGAACGGTTCAAACAGCGAATCCGGGACATCACGCGCAGGGCCAAGGGCGTCAGCATGAAGACGACAATGGAAGAGTTGGCCCCGTATATGCGGGGTTGGCGCAGCTATTTTGGCTTCTGCGAAACGCCCGAGGTGTTGGTGGCTCTCACTCGCTGGGTCCGGTTGCGATTGCGGGCCGCTCTGTGGCGTCAGTGGAAAACACCACGTCGCCGCCGTGCGGCACTGATCGCATTGCGAGTCTTTGGGCAGTTGTGCAATACGGCCGACAGCGGCCGTGGCCCATGGTACATCGCCCGGAGCAAAGCCCTCTCCGTCGGGCTTTCCAATGCCCACTTCAAATCGCTCGGTCTCCCCTCCTTGATCGATGCGCGTTAGCGCAACTTCCCGAACCGCCGTGGTACGGACCCGTATGCCAGGTGGTGTGGGAGGGGCGGAGCCGCGAGGCTCCCCCCTATCCCGATCTTTGGCACTTAGCTACCACAGCCGATCAGACGCTATGTCCGCTGCTGGTGAAAGCTGACGCCGCATCCCCGACGCATCAGCAGGATTTAAATCGCGCCAGCGAGGCCTTCGCTCGG
>DATHOA010000054.1:0-17763 GCA_035485475.1 Steroidobacteraceae bacterium
CCGTCCGAAATGGCGCGCGCCACGGAGGCCGATCACCAGCAGATGATGCAGCAGCTGGGCATCACGGCGCTGCGCAAGGGTCCCAGCGGCGATGAGAAGGCGCCCGACCATGCCAACTACGACGATGCGCTGGCCAACCCCTACCCGGACTATCCGGATCCGCTGCGCATGAACGATGGCAGCAAAGTGACCACGGCCGCCCAATGGAACAGCAAGCGCCGGCCGCAGATCGTCGCGGACTTCGAGCGTGAGGTGCTCGGGCGCGTACCGGCGAATACGCCCCCGGTGTCCTTCACGGTAAAGGCCAGCGAGAACGAACGCTTAGGGAGCGTGCCGGTCAGCACCACGCTGCTCACCGGGCATGTCGACAATTCCGGCTTTCCCAGCATCAGCGTGGATTTTCCGGTGATGCTGATCAAGCCCATCAATCACACCGGGCCGATGCCGCTGCTGATCATGTTCGCACTGGGGACCCCGCCGTTCCCTTCGCCGGTTGCACCTTCGGCGGCCGATGTCGCGCGCATGAACGCCGCGCTGCGCGATGCGATGATCCGCGAAAACCCGGCGCTGGCCGAGGTGCTGCAGGGGCATCCGGCCTGGCAACCTATTGCGACGCCGCCGTTCTTTCCCGCGCCGCGGCCGCCGAATGATCCGATTTCGCAGCTGGTGGCCGATGGCTGGGCGGTCGCGCAGATTGACCCCACCGCGGTCCAGGCCGACAACGGCGCGGGCCTGACGCGCGGCATCATCGGCCTGGTCAACAAAGGCCAGCCGCGCAAGCCCGATGACTGGGGAGCGCTGCGCGCCTGGGCCTGGGGCGCCAGTCGCGTGCTCGACTATGTCAGCCATGATCCCGACATCGCGGCCAATCATGTAGGCATCGAAGGGGTGTCGCGCTATGGCAAGGCGGCGCTCATCACCGTGGCCTTTGATCAGCGCTTCGCCATGGTGCTGGTCGGCTCATCCGGGGAAGGCGGCGCCAAGCCGCATCGGCGTAATTTCGGTGAGGCCGTGGAATCCCTGACCGGCGCCGGTGAGTATCACTGGATGGCCGGGAATTTCCTCAAGTACGGCGCCTCGGCCGCGCGGGGTGGCGCCAAGACCGCCGGCGATCTGCCCGTGGACTCCTCCGAACTCATCGCGCTGTGCGCACCGCGTCCGACCTTCATCAGCTACGGGTCACCGTCCATGGGCGATGCACTGTGGCTCGACCAGCAGGGCAGCTACATGGCCACGGTCGCGGCCGGCAAGGTGTTCCGGCTGCTGGGCGCGCGTGACCTCGGGGTGGGGGATGACTACCAGCACGCGCGCAAGCCCGACATCGGCGTCGGGATGCTCGATGGCCAGCTGGCCTGGCGCCAGCATGAGGGTGGGCACACCGATGTGCCGAATTTCAAATACTTCATCACCTGGGCCGACGGCTGGATAGGCCACAGCGCGCCCGCCGCGCACTGAATGCGCGCCTGGACGGCAGCAGTGCTGGCTGCGGTGTGGGCCTGCACATCGACCCTGGCTTGCGCCCGAACCGCCGCGGAGGCAGTGACCACGCAGGCCGCCCGTATCCGGCACGTCTTCATCATCGTGCTGGAGAACAAGAACTACGCCGACACCTTCGAGACCAGTACCCAGGATCCGTACCTGCGCCAGACGCTGGTGCCCATGGGTGCGCTCCTGACCCAGTATTACGGCACGGGCCATGTGAGCCTGGACAATTACATCTCCCTGATCAGCGGCCAGGCGCCGACCAAGGACACGGCGGATGACTGCCTGCCCGGACTGATCGGCAGCGTCGGGAATTTCAACGACGTCGCGCAGACCGGGTGGGCGGCGCAAGGCCAGGTGGTGGCGACCGGCGGGTGCATCTACTCCACGCGGGTGAAAACGCTGGTGGACCAGATGCAGCAGGTGGGCCTCACCTGGCGCGGCTACATGGAGGACATGGGCAACGATCCGGCGCGCGAACGTGCGACCTGCGGCCATCCGCCCATCGGTGTCGGAACCGACCTCACCAACACGGCCGAGGCGCCGAGCAGCGCCGTGCCGCTGGGCGATGCCTACGCCACGCGCCACAACCCCTTCGTGTACTTCCACTCCATCATCGACGCAAAATCCTGCGACAGCCAGGTGGTGAACCTGAGTCACTTGCCCGCGGATCTGGCGCAGGCGCGCACCACCCCGAACCTGGTGTTCATCACGCCGAACCTCTGCAATGATGGCCACGATGGCGCCGGCACGGGTGCGGCCGGGACCACCTGCGCCAACGGACAGCCCGGAGGGCTTACCTCCTCCGACGCGTTCCTTAAGACCTGGGTGCCGCGCATCCTCGCCTCCCCGGCCTACCGTCAGGATGGACTGCTCATCGTCACCTTCGATGAGAGCTCGTTTGTCACCCCAAGCGTGAGCCGCAACCCCACCACCGGTCAGACGACGGTGACCGTCACCTACCCGGGTCAGACCTGCTGCCATCAGCAGCCCGGTCCGAACCTCGCCGGGGTGCGTCCGAGCACCATGACCGTGGTCAATACTCCGTCCGTGGTGACGAACCTGGTGATGCAGGATTTCGGCGGCGATCGCATCGGCGCCGTGCTCGTGTCGCCCTTCATCGTTCCCGGCAGCACGTCCGCGACGCCGTACAACCATTACAGTCTGCTGCGCAGTCTCGAGGACATCTTTCGCATCGACGGGCACCTGGGCTTCGCGGCCGATGATCCGTCCACCGGCTACATCCTGGACAGCATCGGCAGCGATGCGGCGATCTTCCAGCATCGCGCGCACTAGCCGCCGCTATCTGCGGAGCTTGCTACTGCCGTATCTCATGCTCGGCATGGTCGCGACCTTGAGTCTGGTCGGTCCTGCCATTGCCGGGTTGTCGGCGCAGGCGCAGCTTGGCCGGCAGATCTTCTTCGACCCCGCACTCTCCGCCTCCGGGCGGCTGGCCTGCTCGAGCTGCCACAGTCCGACGCAGGCCTACGGGCCACCCGATGGCGCGGCGGTTCAGCTGGGCGGCCTGGCGCGCGACCGGCAAGGGTCGCGGGCGGTGCCCTCGCTGCGCTACGTGCTGAACCGCACGCCGGTGTGGTCCAAGCCCTTTATCGCCAGTTCCACCGAGCGGTTGCTCGAGGGCGAGGAGCCGCCCGCGGGCGGCTTTGGTTGGGATGGGCGCTTCAACACGCTTGAGGCGCAGGCCGCCTTCTCGCTGCTGGCGCCGAACGAGATGGCCAACAAGGGACCTGAAGATGTGGTGCGCAAACTGCGTCTGGCACCCTATGCGAATGAGTTTCGGCGGGTGTTCGGGGAAGCGATCTTCACCCAGCCGCAGCAGGCGTTCGCGCGTGCGCGTGAAGCCCTCGCGCATTTTGAGCTCGAGGATCCGAGCTTCCATCCCTACAGCAGCAGGTACGATGACTACCTCGAGGGCCGCGCGACGCTCACCGCGCCGGAACGACGTGGGGTCGCGCTGTTCGAGGATCCGCGCGGCGGCAACTGTGCCGCCTGTCATCCCGACCGCAAAGGCGCCGACGGCTCGCATCCGCTGTTCACCGATTTTCAGTTCGAGGCCTTAGGGGTGCCGCGCAACCCGGAAATTGCCGCCAATGCCAAACCGGGCTACTACGATGAGGGACTGTGCGGGCCACTGCGCACCGATCAGGCCGGCCAAATGAGTGAGTGCGGCCTGTTCAAAACGCCGGGCCTGCGCAATGTCGCCACGCGCCGCGTGTTCTTTCACAATGGCCGCTTCCACACCCTGAAGGAAGCACTGCAGTTTTACGTGCGTCGCGATACCCACCCCGCGCAGTGGTATCCCAGCGCGGGCGGTATCGTGGATAAGTTCGATGACCTGCCGCGCGAGCGGCGCGGAAATGTCGACGTCACCGACGCACCGCTCACGCGTACGGCAGGACAGGAACCGTTATGGAACGATGCGCAGATCGATGACGTGATTGCGTTTCTGGAGACTCTCACCGACCGCGATGTGCGACCTGCGGCCCGCTGAGCAGCCCTTCAGCCATAGGCCGGGAACCTGCTTGACAATGTAGTTGCGTTTATTGTTAACTATTATCACCTTCAGCAATCAACAGGTGACCCATGGATACTCCGATCCCGCGCCGCCCAGCCTTCATTTCTTCAGTCATCTACCAGGACAACCGCGCCGCGATGGCGTGGCTGCAGCGTGCCTTCGGCTTTGACGCCAGCGAGGTGCTGGTCGATTCCCGCGACAACATCGTGCATGCCGAAATGAGCCATGGCGACGGTGTGGTCATGATCGGCGGTGAATTCGCCGATTGGACCCGCAGTCCCGCGAGCATCGGGGGCACCAACACGCAGCGGATTCATGTGCGCATCGAGAAGGACATCGATGCGCACTGCGAGCGGGCCCGCCATGCCGGCGCGACCATCATCATGGAACCCCAGGATCAGTTCTACGGCGAGCGCAGCTACGTGGCCATTGACCTGGGGGGGCATCGGTGGACCTTTTCGCAGTCCGTGCGCCAGGTCTCCTCGCAGGAGATGGAGCAGGCCACCGGATTCAAGTACAAGAAGTTCGTGTGAGGGGTACCAACCTCGATCGGACGCTGTCCGCGCTCGCCGATCCACACCGCCGTCGCGTTGTGGAGCTGTTGCGTGAACGGCCGCGGCGCGCGGGCGAGCTGGCGCAGGCCGCGCAATTGTCATTTCCCGCCATGAGCCGCCATCTGCGCACCATGCGCGAAAGCGGGTTGGTGGACGAAGAGCGGGATCCGCTTGATTCTCGGGTGCGCGTCTATCGCCTCAGTCGCGAACCCATGGATGACCTGATCAGCTGGCTGGCGCAGACCGAGGATCAATGGGCGCGGCAGTTGCGCGCTTTCAAGACCCATATACAGAAGACTCGCAAATGAGTTCCAAGGTCCTGGTTTCGATACGCGTGCCCATTGATCCGCTGGCGGCGTTCGATGCCTTTACCGGGGAGATCGGCTCCTGGTGGCGGTCCAACGGTCTGTTCGCGGTGACGGCCGAAGGCGATGGCAGCCTTGCCTTCGAACCGCACGCCGGCGGCCGCCTGTGGACTACTCTGGCCAGCGGCGCCCAATTCGAAATCGGGCGCATCAGCGCGTGGGAGCCCGGCGCGCGGCTCGTGTTCAGCTGGCGCCAGGCAAGCTTCGCGCCCGAGCAGTCCACCGAGGTCGAGGTGCGTTTCGAGAGTGTCGGCGAGGAGACCCGGATCAGCGTCGAGCATCGGGCGTGGGATACGATCCCGCAACATCATGTCGCACGCCATGGGTTCCCGGAACACTCCACGCTGCAACATGTGGCCAACTGGTGGCGCGTGTCTTTAAATGCACTCAAGACGGGGATCGGCACCCCGTAACCGCAGTATCGGCCTCATGCCTTCCGGGACATTCTCCGCAGCGTCTTGCGCGCTTCCTCGACATCGTCGAGGGTCAGTTGCCCCTCCTCGATCATATGCGACATCAACGGCTGAATGCGTCCGCCGAACAAATTCACAAGCTCGTCGATGAGCCGATTCTGCGCGGCGTGCCGGGAGACAATGGCCTCGAAAATCAGCGCGTTGCCGATTTTCTTCGCGCGCCGGACTGCTTGCTTGACCTCCAGCCGATAGACCATGGTCTG
Organism: Steroidobacteraceae bacterium; assembly: GCA_035485475.1. Taxonomy (GTDB): domain Bacteria; phylum Pseudomonadota; class Gammaproteobacteria; order Steroidobacterales; family Steroidobacteraceae; genus DAIDKA01. The sequence continues at coordinate 5,614 of DATHOA010000054.1, forward strand.
GACGGTGGTATAGGCCGGACGGTCCTGCTCGGTAAAGCTCTCTTGCACTTCGCGTACCGAACTCGGGCCGTTGCACCAGAACGCCTCCATGATCTGCAGTTCGAACTTGCTTAACTTCGGCAACGCCGGATTTCCCGCATGGCTCATGGGGGCGGCGAATCCGCCAGCTGTTGCGTTGGCCTGAGTACCTGGGCACGCATGCCAACGCCCAACCTGGCACAATCGGCGTCGGGGATGAGCTTCACATTTCGGCTGGCAAACAACGGCAGCATCTTGATAGTGGCGTACTTGAGGAAGGCGCAATCCCCGATCTGCGCGTCCGCTCCACCCATTTGAACCGTCTGCCAGTGCACTTCAACCGGCGCGCCTGCAACACGCTTGTCCACGGTGTCCAGCGGCGCGAGCGCAGAGAACGTTACATCAACGCTGCGCTCCACAATCCCATTGCGGCGGCAGTCACGCTGATCCACGGAAATGTCGCGTGCGCCAAGTCGCCGCAGCAGGAACTCCACTCTTTCAATGATCTCGTCACAGGAGAGGAAGTGCGTGTTGGATTCGTAGCCATTGGCCGGTATGTAGTTGGAGGGGGGACTGAATCGCACCAGCTTGCGCTTGGTCCAGGTAGCCATCTGGACCGAATCCGCCGTCTCGGACGCAGGCGCGGTTGCAGCAGCCGGGCCCTGCGCTGCGGCCGCGGCGGATGCCACCAGACCGAGGGTCGCAAGGAGCATCAGAAGTTTGATACGCATCGAATTCTCCGCAACAGGCAGACGTGAATGAGTCACCCGACTACAATGGTAGTTGAATCTACTACACCGCCGCGAGCCCTACAAGCCGGGGTCTATTTAAGCCATCATCGCTCGACACAGCGCGCAGGAGCATCGTATGGAATATCGCCAGTTGGGCCGCTCGGGACTGAAGGTTCCGGTTTTAAGCTTCGGCACCGCCACCATGGGCGGGAGCGGAGCGTTCGAAGCCTTCGGTACCACGGGCGTCGAGGATGCCACGCGCCTGGTTTCGATCTGTCTCGAGGCGGGGCTTACCCTGTTCGACTCCGCCGATGTGTATTCGGCCGGCAGCGCCGAGGAAGTCTTTGGCGCCGCGATTCGCGGCCGGCGCCACCAGGTACTCATCTCTACCAAGGCCACCTTCCGCACCGGCCCCGGCCCGAACGATGTCGGCTCCTCGCGTTTCCATTTGCTGGAGTCCTGCGAAGCGAGCCTCAAGCGGCTCGGGACTGATTACATCGATATCTACCAGATGCACGGCTTCGATGCCTCGACACCGGTCGAGGAGACCTTGCGCGCACTCGATGATCTGATTACCGCCGGCAAGATCCGCTATATAGGCTGCTCGAATTTCTCAGGCTGGCACCTGATGAAGTCACTGGCCGTATCGGAGCGCTATGGTCTCGGCCGCTATGTCGCACACCAGGCGCATTATTCGCTGGTCGGGCGGGACTACGAATGGGAGCTGATGCCGCTCGCGCTCGACCAGGGTGTCGGCGCCATCGTATGGAGTCCGCTCGGCTGGGGGCGCCTGACCGGCAAGATCCGCCGCGGCCACGCGCGGCCGCCGGTCAGCCGGCTCAACACCAAGCTGATTGTCGACATCGGACCGCCGGTGCCCGAGGAGCATCTGTTCAAGGTCGTGGACATGCTCGCGGAGATTGCCGGGGAGATCGGCAAAAGCATTCCCCAGGTCGCGATCAACTGGGTCTCGCAGCGCCCGAGCGTGGCCAGCGTGATCATCGGCGCGCGCAACGAGCAGCAGCTGCGCGACAATCTCGGGGCCGTCGGGTGGAACCTGAACGCCGCACAGGTCGCGCGCCTCGATGCGGCGAGCGAGACGACGCTGGCCTATCCCTACTGGCATCAGCGGCAGTTCACCGAACGCAGCCCGTCGCCCGTGAAGTAGCGGGATCAGCTCTCGGACGCGCCCGCTGCGGGCTCTTCCTGCAACTGCTTGCGCAAATTCGCCAGCACGCTCGCGTACGCGCCTGCATCGCCGTAGTCCGCAAAGGCGTGGTAGCGCTCATGCGCGCCAAGAACACGGCGCGAATGCTTGATCGGGCACCAGTACTGTTCCGTGCGTGCCGCGATTTCGCGCGCGTAACTGATGACCCCGTTCCCGTAGGAGCAGAACAGGCAATTGAATCTTTCCAGCCCATTCAGGTAGGACAAGTGGCTTCGATCGAACACCAGATGGTCCGAGCGCCGTACCCGTGCGATGCCGTAAACGCCAAAACACACCCACTGGTACATACTGACCATGGCATCCAGCAGGGCGAACGCGATTGCCGTTGAATAGATGATTGGGGCGGTCAGGATGACGGCCGGGCGCGCCTCAAGAATATATCCCAGCCAGTGGCGGCGTATCTTTCTGTGACGCTGCAGAATCTGTTCTTCGAAGCGGACCTTGCGGTTCTCGACGGTGTAACAGAACTCGATCCGTCCCCGCGCCAGTTCGACCTCGAGATCCCCCTCGAGCGTATGGATCAAGGCGAGAATGCGTGCCACACGGGTATTCATTACTACGAGCGGATGGATTTGTGCGCTGTGCTGGCAACTTCGGGCACCACGCTTATCGCCGTCCGCAGCAGTTCCAACACCGGACGGGGTGCGAATTCACACCATACGATGCCGGCTCCCTCATCGCACACACGTGCCACCAATGCCGCCAGCTTCTCCACGGGACGATGCAGCAGCGTTGAATATTCCACACTGACCTGGATCCGCGAATGCAGGCGCAGCCCGAACCCGATGATGAAGGCGCCGCTCAAACTCAAATTCGTGATTCTGCCGAGCCTCACCACGGAGGAGTAGGCCGCTGTTACGCGAACCGGGATGTGAACCGCAATCCTTGTTCCCCAACGGTGCTCCATTGGTAATTCTGGACACAACATAAAGTCCGCTTGCATAGGACAACCAGCGCCTGCGGCGTGGGAGCCCTCTGGCAGCAGCCCGAGGGAGTCCACCGAGCCGTTGCTTGACATTTTCTTTCACCTGTAAGAAACTCCTTACACCTGTTAGGTGGAGACGAAGTTGGCCCTATCTGGAGAACGTCTGCTGGCGATGTTGGCGGCCCTGGCCAATGCCCACCGGCTGCGCATCATCGCCCTGCTCGCCGCGGGCGGTCGGCAGTACGTCAGCCAGCTGGCGCGCGAAGTCGGCATCAGTCGCCCCCTGCTGCACCTGCATCTGCAGAAGCTCGAAGCGGCCGGCCTTGTGAGCAGCCGGCTGGAACTGTCGCCGGACGGCAAAGCCCTGAATTTTTTTGAGGTCACGAAATTCGGCATAGAACTCACGCCCGCCTTCATCGCGAAGGCAGCGGCATCACTTCCCGATCCCAACACTGAGTCGGACTAATACTTAGGAGATCCTTATGGCTACTGGTGGAGAAATGACGACGACCGAATATCTGATCTTTGTGTCGCCGTTGGTCGTGACCATAGTGGTGGTATTCGGCATGAAGTACTTCTCGGCGCTTTTCCAGGCGCGATCGCGTATCGCAAACGATGCGCTGTACCGGGCACTGGCCGAGAAGGCCGTCGCGGCGCAGGCGGAAAATCAGGCCGTGCTGGCCGCCATTCGCTCCGATCTGAGCCGCTTCGCGAGCAGCCTCGCGAGCGTCGAAAAGATTCTGCAACAGGTCGAATAGAGCCCCGTCGCGGGCTCCTCCGGAGTATTGCAATGAGAACGCTTTCCAAAATCCTGATCGGTTTGCTGGTGGTGGTGGTGGTGGGCATCTCCTCGCTGGCGGTCGCGCTCAGCCACAGCTCTGCCTGCGGCACTGCGCCAGCGCTCGCTCCCAGCCAGCCCATGAAGGCTGCCCTGCACCGCTGCTACGGTTCCGCGGGCATTGTCCGCGTTGAAACCATCGAACGGCCCGTTGCGGCGGACCAAGGCGTGCTGGTGCGGGTGCACGCGACCTCCATCAACCCCCTGGACTGGCACACCATGCACGGGGAGCCCTATCTCATGCGCATCGGTAGCGGCTGGGGCACGCCGATTGACCCCTCACTGGGAACAGATTTCGCGGGAACCGTGGAGGCGGTGGGCAAGCTCGTCACCCGATTCAAACCCGGCGATGAAGTGTTTGGCATTGGTCACGCCGCGTTTGCGCAGTACCTGCGCCTCCCGCAAGGCGCAAGCATGGTGCTGAAGCCGGCCAACCTGACTTTCGAACAGGCGGCTGCCGCGCCGGTGGCGGGCATTACGGCGTTGCAGGCCCTGCGCGATCACGGGCAGCTCAAGCCCGGGCAGAAAGTCCTGATCAATGGCGCTGGAGGGGGTGTCGGTACCTTCGCCGTGCAGATTGCCAAGGCCCTGGGCGCGGACGTGACCGCCGTGACCAACGCCGGCAGCATCGCGCTGATGCGCTCGCTTGGCGCCGATCATGTCATCGACTACACCCGCGAGGATTTCACGGCGAACACGGTGCGCTACGATCTGATACTGGACATGTCCGGCAATCATCCCCTGAGCGCGTACCGCCGTGTGATGACGCCCACCGGAACCTACGTGCTGGCCGGCGACACCAGCAAGGGCGCCTGGGGCGGCCCACTGGCCGGATTTGGCAAGGCGCTGATCGTCGCCAAGTTCGTCAATCAGAAGCTCGTGCCGTTCTTTGCGCAGACCAACCCCGCGGACCTCGCGATCCTGGCCGACATGCTGCAGAAAGGCCAAGTGAAGCCGGTCATCGACCGGCAGTATCGGCTCGATCAGATTGCCGAGGCCATCGGCTACCAGGAAACCGGCCATGCGCGCGGCAAGGTGCTGGTGACGATGGAGTAGTGCTGCGGTGCTAGAATCCGCCGCGCAACCCATGCGATGAAGGATGCCAATGGACTATATCCGCCTCGGTTCCTCCGGACTGCGCGTCTCCCGCATCTGCCTGGGCTGCATGAGCTTCGGCAGCGGTGCCGACTGGATGTTGCCGGAGGATGCCAGCTTCGCCATCGTGCGCCGGGCCCTCGACCTGGGCATCAACTTCTTCGATACCGCCGATGTGTATTCGGCGGGTGAGAGCGAATTCATCCTGGGCAAGGCGCTGCAGGCCTTCGGCGTCAAACGCGACGATGCCGTGATCGCCACCAAGGTCTTCCAGGCAGTCGGGCCCGGCCCCAATCACCGCGGTCTGTCGCGCAAGCACATCTTTGAATCCATCGACAACAGTCTCACCCGCCTCGGGATGGACTATGTCGACCTGTACCAGATTCATCGTTTCGATCGCGACACGCCGATCGAGGAGACACTCGAGGCACTCACCGATCTCATCAAGCTCGGCAAAGTGCGCTACATCGGCGCCTCGACCATGGCGGCCTACCAGTTCGCGAAAATGCTGTACCGCGCCGACCAGTTGCACCTGGCGCGCTTCATCAGCATGCAGAACAACTACAGCCTGCTGTACCGCGAAGAAGAACGCGAGATGAACCCCTTGTGCCGGGAGGAAGGCGTCGGCCTGATTCCCTACAGTCCCATCGGTGGCGGTCTGCTGGCCGGCAGTCGGCGCACCCACACCGAGCGCTCAAATTCACCCATGGCGCGCAACCGCTTCAACCGCAAGGCCGATGAAGCCGTGATCGATGCCGTCGCGGACGTTGCGGCGCAGCGCAGCGTCGGCCCGGCCGAGATTGCCGTCGCCTGGCTGCTCGCGCAGCCGGGGGTCAGTGCGCCGATCGTGGGTGCCAGCAAGCTGCACCATCTGGATGATTCCGTGAAAGCGCTGGGAACTCATTTGACGGCCGAGGAGTCCCAGAAGCTGGAGGGCCCGTATGAGACCCAGCCTCCCCTGCCCCTGTACATTCGTCCGTCACCCACCGCCGCCGAAGCCGCGGCACGCAAGTAGGAGAGACCCCCATGAAGCTTTTCCGCGTGGCCCTGCTCGGTGCGCTGGCCGTGATTCTGGCCCCGCTCGCCCAGGCCGCTCAAACCTGGACCGAGGGCACGAACTACGATGTCCTCGATCCTGCGCAACACACCAACGTGCCGGCCGGCAAGGTCGAGGTCATGGAAGTGTTCTCCTATGGCTGCCCCGCCTGCAACAGCTTTCAACCCGTGATAGCCGCACTGGAACACAGCCTGCCGGCGAATGCGCAAATGGTCTTTCTGCCCGCCTCCTTCAAGCCTGAAGAGGACTGGGGAATGTTGCAGCGCGCCTACTTCGCCGCGCAGACACTCGGCATCTCATCACGTACCCACCAGGCGATATTTGATGCGGTATGGAAGACCGGCGAGCTGGCGATCGCCGACCCGGCCACCGGGCGCCTGAAGAACCCCCAGCCCTCGATCGAGGATGCCGCGAAGTGCTACGAGCGTCTTACCGGCGTGAAATCCGACGTATTCCTCGCCACCGCGAGATCCTTCAATGTTGATCTGAAAATGCGCAGCGCAGACGCACAGGTCCTTGCCATGCGCGTGCCCGGCACCCCCTGCATCGTGGTAAACGGCAAGTATCGGGTCAACCTGAACTCGCTGCACAGCGAGGACGATGTAATTGGCGTGGTCCGGTACCTGGTGGACAAGGAAAGTCAGCACTGACCTGCGCCGCCAAAATGGCGGACGGATGCGTTTTTTGTGCCATCGCGCAAGGCCGCGCACCAGCCAGCATCGTCTGCGAGAATGAATTGGCATTGGCTGCCGTTGATTTACGGCAGTTCCACCCCGGCCACACGCTGGTCATTCCGCGGCAGCATTTCCACGATGTGCGTGAGCTCGACGACACGACGGGCGCCGCGCTGATGGCCATGGTATCGCGTGTCACCCGTGCGGTGGGTCGTGCTTTCCCCAATCAAGGCCTGAGTGTGTGGCACTCGATCGGTGAGGCCGCATTCCAAGAGGTTCCACACTTGCACATACACATCCATCCACGCTTAATAGGCGACAATGTGCTGTATGTTTACCCGCAGCTTCCCGCCAACGAGGGGCGTTCGACGCTTGACTCGTACGCGGCTGTTCTGCGGGCGCACCTTGATTAGAGTCCTCGCCCAGTGAGCGCCGACAACGCGGGACGTAACCGACTCGTCATCAACCTGCTGCTGGTCGCCACTTTCGTCGTCATCCTCAACGAGACGCTCATGGCCGTGGCCCTGCCGCGGCTCATGCGCGACCTGCACGTCACGGCAGATGCCGTGCAGTGGCTGACGACAGCATTTCTCCTGACGATGTCAGTGATTATCCCGGTCACCGGTTTTTTGCTGCAGAGAATCAACACGCGGCCAGTCTTCATCCTGGCGATGTCGTTGTTCTCGCTGGGCACGTTGATCGCCACCCTCGCTGCCAATCTCCAGGTGCTGGTCCTCGCGCGCATCATCCAGGCATCCGGAACCGCGATCATGTTCCCGCTGCTGATGACCACGGTGATGACGCTGGCACCCCCCGAAACCCGCGGCAAGACCATGGGCTTCATTACCACGGTCATATCGGTGGCGCCGGCCGTCGGCCCAACGATCTCCGGAATCATCCTCAACTATCTGAGTTGGCGCTGGATGTTCCTGCTGGTATTGCCCATCTCACTCGGTGCACTGGCTCTGGGAGCCCGCCGCATGCAGAACGTGACCACGCCGCACCACGCGGCGCTTGACGGAATTTCGGTCGTCCTGTCGGCGCTGGCTTTCGGCGGCATCGTCTATGGGCTGAGCAATATCGGGGTCGCTGCCGCGCCCGGAGCGGTGCCGGCCGGAGTCTGGAGTGCGGGCGGCGCCGTATTGCTGGCCGTGTTCATCTTGCGGCAGATCTCGCTGCAGAAAACCGGCTACCCGCTGCTTGACCTGCGTACCTTCGAGTCGCGCAATTTCACCGTGTCGGTGCTGCTGATGGGGAGCATGATGATGGCGCTGTTCGGCACCATCATTCTGCTGCCGATCTACCTGCAGAATGTGCTCGGGCTCAATACCCTGCAGACCGGACTGCTGCTGCTGCCCGGCGGTCTGCTGATGGGCCTGCTGGGGCCCCATGTCGGGCGCCTATACGACAAGGTCGGGCCAAGCAGACTGCTGGTGCCCGGCGTCATCGTCGTCAGCGCCGTACTGTGGGCGATGACGCTGCTCGGCCCGACCACTCCGGTCCTCTATATCCTTACCGGACACGTGGTGATGAGTATCGGCTTTGCCTTGTTGTTCACCCCACTGTTTACCGTCAGCCTGTCCTCCGTGAAGGCCAGCCTTTACTCGCACGGTAGCGCCGTCATCGGCACGATACAGCAGGTGTCCGGTGCCGCCGGAGTCGCGCTGTTCGTGGCATTGATGTCGGCACGCACCGCGACGCTGGCTGCGCGCGGGCGGGCCCCCATCGACGCGCTTTCCGGCGGCGTCGGGGGTGGCTTTCTGTGTGGCGCCGTCATCTCCCTCTTTGCCGTCGCCTGCGTGTTTTTCGTACGCAAGCCGGCGGTCCAGTCAGAAGGCGCTCTTCACGACTCCGCCATCGACCCGCAAGGCAGCCCCGGTGGTGGCTGAGGACAGAGGGCTCGCCACATAGGCTACCAGTGAGGCCACCTCATCCGTACGCGCGAAGCGCTTGATGATCGAGGTGGGGCGCTGGTTCTTGAACAACTGCTCCTCGACGTCCGCCATCGAGCGTCCGCCGAAGCGTGCGGCCGACCGCGGGTCGTCCGAATCCAGCGTCGGCCCCGGGAGAATACTGTTGACCGTTACCCCGGTGCGCGCACAGCCTTCCGCGATGCCACGCGCCACGGCAATCTGCGCGGCCTTGCTCATGCCGTACTGCACACTGTCCACCGGAATCTGCAGTGCGCTCTCGCTGGAAATGAAAATGATGCGCCCCCAGTTGCGCTGCTTCATGCGCGGCAGGTAGATGCGTGACAGACGCACGCCCGACATGACATTCAGATCAAAGGTCTGGTACCAGTCCTGGTCCGTGGACTGCGTGAATTCGTGCGGCAGGTAGCGTTCGACGTTATTGACCAGGATGTCGACATTGGGGAAAGCCTTGCCAAGGCGCGCGATGTCCTCGGCCTTGCTCATATCGCCCGCAAAACCCAATGGCGCCTTGCCGGTTGCCTGTTTGAGCGACGCCGCCGCCTTGTCGACCGACTCCTGGGTGCGGCCGTTGATGATGACTTCGGCGCCCTCGGCCAGCAGCACTTTGGCGATGCCGTAACCGATTCCGCCGGTGCTGCCGGTTATGAGTGCCGTCTTGCCCTTCAAATGCAGATCCATCGCCTGGGCGGTCCCGACGGCAAGCGCCAGCAGCCCAAGGACCACGAGTACCCTGAATGACATCGCTTTCATATGCATGCCTCATCATATTGGTAACTGTCACTGTGCAGCCACGGGATCTCCGGGCCCGATGATACTGTACGATCTGGAGTCGATTGGCCCAAGAGCTACGCCCCATGACCCGTGATGACAAATCGCCGCCGATCCAGCTGCCCTACGGCGCCTGGAAATCTCCGGTCACGGCCGAGGCGCTCGCCGGCTCACAGGTCAGATTTGAAAATCTGTGCAGTGTCGATGGCGGTCTGTACTGGACCGAGAATGTACCCTCGGCAGACGGTACCCACGGCGTATTTCGCCTCAGCACGTCTGGCGCCGCGATTCCCGTGGTTCCGGCGGTCAGCAATGTGCGCGGCCGCGTGCATGAATATGGGGCAGCGCCGTACCTCATGGTCGGGGATACGGCCTACTACACCCGCTTTGCCGACCAGCGCCTGTATCGCCTCGCACCGCGCACCGATCCCGAACCCCTGACGCCGAAGGGCTACCGGTACGCCGACTGCGTGCCACTGCGTGCGGATGATGGGACGGTTACGGCACTCATTTGTGTTCGCGAGGATCACACTGATCCGGGGGACGTCCGCAATGCCCTGGTGCGCCTTCCTCTTCCCGGCGGGGGCGCCGGCGAAGTGCTGTATGCCGACAGCGATTTCGTTGCCTACCCGCGCGTCAGCCCCGATGGACGACGACTGGCTTTCATCTCCTGGCGCCATCCGCACATGCCCTGGGATGCGACCACACTCAACGTCGCCGAACTTGGTGATTCGGGACTGACTGCGCTTGCCACGATCGCCGGCGGACCTTCCGAATCCGTGCTCGAACCTCAGTGGGACTCGGACGGCGGGCTGTACTTCATCTCCGATCGCAGTGGATTCTGGAATCTGTATGGCTGGGACGGCGCTGCAGTACGGGCGGTATGGCCGCATGCGGCCGAATTCGCCAGCCCTCTTTGGCAGCTCGGACAAGCCAATTATGCGCTGCTGGGCAACGGCCTGGCGCTCGCGCGATTCGGCGAAGCTGGCATTGACCGGCTCGCCGTGATCGCCCTGCGGCGCAGCACCGCGCGGATGCTTGAACTGCCGTATGTCCAGTACGACCAATTGACGCGTATCGATGCGGACCACGTCGCGTTGGTCGCAGGCTCCGCGACCACACCCCAGGCAATTGTGAGCATCAATGTGAGCAGCGGTCGGGCCGAAACGCTACGCGAGGCCGGACGGGCGCTGTTGTCGCCTGATGCGGTTTCCGTCGCCGTGCCGATCGATTTTCCCAGCACGCAGGGCCGCACGGCGCACGCGTTTTACTATGCACCCGCCAACCCGGGATTTCGCGGCCCCCGCGACGAACGACCGCCCCTGCTGACCTTGGTGCATGGCGGACCGACCACCCAGGCGACGCCCGCATATTCCCCGGCCGTGCAATATTGGACCAGCCGTGGTTTTGCCGTGGTCGATGTCAACTACGGGGGCAGCTCCGGGTTCGGGCGCGCCTACCGGCAACTGCTCGAGGGGAACTGGGGAGTGGTCGATGTCGCAGACGTCATTGCCGCCGCCCAATACTTGGGTCGCACCGGCCGCGTTGATCCGCTGCGCACCGCCATTCGCGGTGGCAGCGCCGGCGGCTATACCGTGTTGTTGGCACTGTGTACCAGCGATGTGTTTCGGGCCGGCGCCGATTACTACGGCGTCTCGGACATGACTGCCCTCGCGCGCGATACCCACAAGTTCGAGAGTCGCTATCTGGATTCGCTGATCGGACCTTTGCCGCAGGCCCAGTCGATCTACGAAAGCCGATCGCCACTGCAGCATCTGGATGGCTTCAAAGTCCCACTGCTGGTCCTGCAGGGGGCCGAGGATCCCGTCGTGCCCGCGAATCAGTCCGCGCGCATCGTGGATGCGCTGCGCGCCCGCCACGCGCCCGTCGCCTACCTGTTGTACGAAGGGGAGGGGCATGGCTTTCGCAAGCCCGAAAACATCATCCGATCGCTGCAGGCCGAACTGTCGTTCTATGGCCAGGTGTTTGGGTTTGCCCCGGCAGACGTGTTGCCGCCGCTGACGATCGAGAATTTGCCGCTCAAGAAAGATTTACCGAACAATCAATGACTTGAAGCTAGAAGACCCTGCCGTCACGTGACGTCGCGGCGGGTACCGAACCTCGCAGCTCCCCTGCGGTCCAATTCCCCGCGGTCGGTACCAAGACTCAATAACAGAGCGACGACATGGCCTACCGGGGGAAGCAGATGATGCGCGCAACGTCGGCAAGCGGTCCTGCGTGAAGTACTGGCCACTGGTCTGGTCCGCGCTATGGCGCAAGCCGGCCGAAGCCCTGCTGATATGGCTGGCCGTGACGGTTTCGTTCGCCTTGTTTGCTCTGATGGTCGGCTTGCATGCCACCTACGACAAAATCATCGCGACTTCCCGATTGGATCGTCTGTACGTCAATGCGCGCTTTCCCACCGCCAGTCCGACCGGAGTCCTCCTGCCTTTCGCCGTGCGTGACCAGATCGAACGGGTCAAAGGAGTGTCCGCGGCCAGTTCGGTTTACTACCTGTGGGGTTACTACCAGGACCCTCACCGGCGCGCCCGGGTCATCGCGGTGGACGAACACATGCGCTCGGCATGGCCGGAGTTGCCGCTGACTGCCGCGCAGTGGGATCAGCTGTTGGCGACACCCGCCGGCGTTTTCATGAGTCGTGGGCCCTCGGCAAGGCTGGGCCTGAAGACCGGTGACACCTTGCCCCTCATCACGCCACCCGGAACGCGTGCCGACGGCGCGCCCGCATGGGAGTTTCACGTGCTCGGAGTGGTGCCGGACATGCCCGGCGTCGGAGCCATCATCATTGGCAATCTAGGCTTCGTGGACAAATCCCGACCGCTGGAATCGCGGGGGTATGCGCAGGAATTCCGCGTTGCGGT
>DATHOA010000055.1:0-11020 GCA_035485475.1 Steroidobacteraceae bacterium
GGTATGTCACTGAGCGGTTTGACGTTCTCATCCATATCCAAATCCCCCGAGCGCGTGCGCTCTAGGTCACGTTTTTATACATAAGCCGAAAGAACTGCAAGCGACTCAAATCCAGTAGGCGGTCCGCGTCATGACCTTTGCGGTCCCACGCATCAGTCCCCTGATCAGGCCCGGCAGCTCCATGGCCCCTGCCGCACGGGCCGAACCGGCGTGCGCAATCTCATCGCTGCGCATGGCATCGACCACCGCGCGACTGGCCGAGTCGGCGCCCGGCAGGCGCCGCAGATGCTCTTCCAGATGTCCCTCGACCTGCCGTTCCGTCTCGGCGACGAACCCCAGGCTGGCGCGATCACCAAAGGTCCCCGCCAGCGCACCGATGGTGAACGAACCGCAGTACCACAGCGGATTGAGCCGGCTCGGGTTCGAGCCCAGTTCGCGCAAGCGCTGTTCACACCACCCCAGGTGATCGGCCTCTTCATGCGCTGCCTTGAGGAGCAAGGCGCGGGTGGCCGGCGCACGTGCCGCCAATGCCTGTCCGTGGTAGAGCGCCTGGGCGGCCACTTCACCGGCATGATTGACGCGCATGAGCGCCGCCGATTCGCGGCGCTGTGCATCGGTCAATGTGGGCGGAAGGGCGGCCCCGGGATAGGGGCGGGAAGCATGGGCGGGGGCGGCGATGGCCCGCAATGCCCGGTCGGCAGCGGCGATGAACGGATCGAGGAGGCGCTCAGAACCCATGGGGAGGCCACAACCCTGTAAGCATCCGCGCACTATAGCAGCCGTACGGGTCATAATGCCCCCCGAAACGCGACAAGATCAGTCAGGCTCACGGCCCAGGCGCAGTTGCACTGCAGCAATCCTGTCCCTGCACACCGATAGTCCGACCTCGACCCTTATATATGGGTAGTGTCGCGGTCCTGAGGACCGGCCGTGGTGCGCAGACAGGCGCTTTGCAATGGCAGGCCTGCTTGAGTACACTTGCCGGCCTTTTTTGGCACGGTCCCAAAGGCCCCCGGCGGAGCATCCGGCACGGGTGGCAATTCCTGCGGGCCCGGTGGCGGAGTTAGAGAAATGCTTACGACATCAACGGTGTTCGCCAAGTCCGGCCAGGTGCGCGGCGACTGGTTTCTGGTCGACGCCGACGGCAAGACCCTGGGGCGCCTGTCCTCGCAGATTGCGCATCGCCTGAAGGGCAAGCACAAGGCGGACTATTCTCCGCACGTGGATATGGGCGACCATATCGTCGTGATCAATGCCGAGAAGGTACGCGTCACGGGCCGTAAGCTGTCGGACAAAATCTACTACCATCACACCGGCGCCATCGGCGGCATCAAGTCCATCGCCCTGGACAAGCTGCTCAAGGAGCACCCGGAGCGCGCAATCGAGTTTGCCGTCAAGGGCATGCTGCCGAAGAACCCGCTGGGCCGTCGTATGTACAAGAAGCTGCATGTGTTCGCCGGCGGACAGCACCCGCACAGCGCGCAGCAGCCGAAACCTCTCGAGATTCAGGAAGCTTAATACTCATGGCCATCAGCACGAACTACGGCACCGGCCGCCGCAAGACCGCCACTGCGCGGGTCTACATGACTCCCGGCACCGGCACCATCACCGTCAATGGCCGCGGCTTGGACGAGTTCTTCGGCCGCGTGACCGGTCGGATGATCGTCCGCCAGCCGCTGGAAACCACGGATCTGCTCGGCCGTTTCGATTTCACGGTGCACGTTGCCGGCGGTGGCATCACCGGCCAGGCCGGCGCCATCCGTCACGGCATCACGCGCGCGCTCATCCAGTACGATGAGACCCTGCGCAAGCCGCTGCGTGTGGCAGGATTTGTGACTCGCGATGCGCGTGAGGTCGAGCGTAAAAAGGTCGGCCATCGCAAGGCTCGCCGCGGGACTCAGTACTCCAAGCGCTAACGCTACCGGCCGCGAGAGGTTCCTGTTTGGGGGATCGTCTAGTGGTAGGACAACGGACTCTGACTCCGTTTACCTAGGTTCGAATCCTAGTCCCCCAGCCAAAAATAGAGGCCCGCCGCAAGGCGGGCCTTTTATTTTTGTCGGCAGCCCGCGATCAGTGATTACACACATCGTTCCCCTTATCGAAAACGATGCGCCAGGTATGGGGGGCCTCCAGTCGCCATATCGAGGTGAAGGTTCCAATGAGTTTGCCGGACGGATCCGTGACCGGGCCGGTACTCAATGCCAGGGTGCCTGATTCAAGAACTTCGACCTTCGAGGGTTCCCAGGAGAATGGCGCTTGCGGGGTCTTGAAGTACTTCGACCACCCCTCGACTACTTTGGACTTTCCGCGCAGCGGATTCTCTGCGGAGAAGAACACTGCCTCCGCGGATATGAACCGGGAGAACTGCGGCTGATTTCTATCCGCCATGGTTTTCGCGAAGGCGCGCTCCGTCGCAAGCACCTGCTGCGTGACCGACACCCCGGCCTGCGCACGAACTGCCAGGCAATGACCCACCAGGCAGGCACACAGAAGCGGGGCAAATATTTTCAACGGTATGTATCGCATGGTTCCCTCGTTCGACTCACTCGCCAACACGCCAGGGCGAGCGATCCTGCCAGCTTTTCAAAGCCGCAGTCGCCCATGCCGTGGACCGGTCCGCGTGACACAGATTGCAGGCATTCGGAATCTGCAGCGCTGCGCTTTGCGCCGGCGTAATGAAGCGGAATGTATGCGCGCGCACGTTTATGTCGGCGATGGTCTGCTCGATGCGCGGCATATGACAGGCAACGCACTCACTGCCGGGGCTGCCCGGCGCGTGATGGGTGTGCGCCTCGATCGAGACGGCGTGCGGACCGTTTGCCGTACCGGGTCCGTGACAGTCCAGGCAGATGGTCCCGGCCGGCTTCCACAACACCGCTTCATTTGCCGTGCCATGCACGTCGTGACAACTGAAGCAGGTGACGCCGCGCGTGTACATCAGGCTTTGCACGAAGTCATTTCCCTGCATGCGGTTCTTGTGAGCCGTGCCATCGGCAAAGTGCGTAAAGGATGTCTCGCCCAACTTGTGATCCTCGAGCTTCCAGAAGTCGGCCAGTTTCAGCCCAATGTGATAGCCCACCGGCCAGTCGTAGTACTTTCCCCGGATTGGATTGTCGAGGGGTTGTCCCTGCGAGTGGCACTGGATACAAACGTCGTTGGCCTGGACGTAGTCGAGCTTCGCCGGGTTCACGATCGACGGGCGTTCGGGGTTTGCGACATGCTCGCTGCCGGGTCCGTGGCAGCGCTCGCAGCCCACATTCCATTCAGTGACGGTCTTGGTGGCAATGTCGTAGTTCACGGAGTGGCAGCCATCGCAAAGCGGTCCGGTGGGCCGTTGCATGTTATCGGGTGGATAGTGGGGCGCCCACCAGTCGCTGCCGTTCTTGACGAAGTAGGGCCGCCAGATCTTATGCGCCACGTCCCACTGGGCCGGCAGCACGAAGTAGTCGTCGCCCACCCGCTTGAAATAACGCTGCTTCCATTTGCTGCCATAGGTGAGCGCAATATCGTCCTTGGTGAAAGTCAGCAGCGGATCGGGCTTGGACAGATCCGGAATGATCACCTGCGGATGCAGGTGCGGATCCTGAACCACATTGGCCATGCGGGTCTTTTTCCAGCGCTCATAAATGTCGCTGTGGCAGCTCCTGCAGGCAGCCGAGCCCACGTAGTGGGCCAGCGCCGGGGCTGCGGTGGCGTCGCCACCGACTGATTGCGGGGCAAGCGCCGCCACCCTGGGCAGATTGCGCAGATAGGCACTGACCTGCCACAGCTGGCGATCCGGCAGTTCCCACGCGGGCATGCCGGTATGACGAATGCCGTTTTTGATGTGATAGAACAGCTCGCCGTCGCTCATCTGCTGAACAGCGCCGCTGCGCAGATCCGGCGGACGTGGGTACTGGCCGCTGGCGATCTCGGTCCTGCCGCTGCCGTCATAGGCGTGACACAACTGGCATTTGCTGCGGTACAGCTGCTGTCCGGCGGCCACATCCGCGCTGCCCGCGGCCGCGCTCAGTGGATTCTTCACCCGCCTCTGGCTGGCGGGTACGGTGTGAAAAAGCAGCCATTGGGCAATGTTCGCTTCCAGCGCCGGCGCGTTCCCCCGCGCACTTGATCCTTCCCAGACCAGCAATGCGTACAGGCCGCCAAGCAGCAGGGCGAGGACGATGACGCTGCCCAGAATCACTTGCAGAGTTTTTTTGCGAGGCATGGCAGGATCGCCGTCGTGGTGCGCAGTGCCGTATGGTGCGCGCGAGTCTTCTGGGAGTCACGTCCATGCGCAGGCTGCTCGCGGTTCCGGTATTGCTCGGTTTTGTGCTGCAGGCGGTTGCCCAGGCGCCCCCGGGCACCGCCCCGACGGCTGAGCAGGATCATCAGCAGATGATGGATCAGCTCGGCATCAAGAAACTGCGGCCCGGCCGGGTCAATGATGTGAACTCACCGGTCAATCCGGTCAATTACGACGAAGCACGCGCGAACCCCGATCCGCTCTGGCCGGATCCTTTGACCTTCGCCAACGGCGCCAAGGTGACCTCGGCCAGTGACTGGTGGAACAAGCGCCGGCCTGAACTGGTCGAAATATTCGAACGCGAGATCTATGGGCGCATTCCGGCCTCGGCACCGAAGGTGACCTGGACGGTACAGACCGTCGACCACGAGGCCCTGGGGTTCACACCGATCACCGCCACCCGGGTCATCGGCCACGTTGATAATTCCGCCGATCCGGACATCCATGTGGATATTCCGCTGATGCTGGTGAAACCGGCGCGGGCAAAACTGCCCATGCCCGTGCTCATCATCTTCCAGTACGGCCCCGTGACATTTCCCGCACCGGCCGGTCCCACTGCCGATGAGCTTGCACACATCAACGACGTTTGGAAGGCGCAGATGCTGCAGAACGATCCGTCGCTGCAGGCGGTATTCAAGGCGCACCCGGCCTGGCAGCCGATCACTGCGCCACGGCCGCCCCCGCCGGCACTCGACGTCGACGGCAATCCTCCGCCGCTGCAGCAGCTGATCGCCGCGGGCTGGGCCGTGGCATTGATCGAGCCGAACAGCATCCAGCCCGACAGTGGTGCCGGTCTGACCCGCGGCGTCATCGGGTTGTCCAACCAGGGCCGATGGCGCAAGCCGGATGATTGGGGGGTACTGCGTGCCTGGGGCTGGGGTGCGAGTCGCACTGTGGACTATCTCGCAACGGATCCGGAACTGGACACTCACCACGTGGGCATCGATGGCGTGTCGCCCTATGGCAAGGCGGCGCTGGTCGCCATGGCCTTCGATGCACGCTTCGCGATGGCGCTGGTCGCCTCCTCCGGGGAGAGTGGCACCAAGCCGCATCGCCGCAACTTCGGGGAAACGGTCGAAAATCAAACGGCCGCGGATGCCTATCACTGGATGGCCGGCAACTTCCTGAAGTACGGTGCCGCCGAGGCCCGATCCGGCGCGAAGACGGCGGCTGACATTCCGGTCGATGCGGGCGAGCTGATCGCCCTGTGCGCGCCGCGCATGGCGTCCGTTCAGGCCGGAAGAGTGTTTCGGCTGCTGGGCGTGAAGGATCTGGGGGTCGGGGATGACTACCAGGATGCGCAACTGCCACCCATCGGTACCGGGTTACTCGACGGTCCCCTGGCGTGGCGTCAGCATGACGGTGGTCATACCGATGCGCCGAATGTGAAGTATTTCATCAGCTGGGCCGATCGGCTTATCGGCCACCGGCCGTAGGTTCAGCCGATGGTGCGCTTGAGGAATTCCACCACGCGCTCCACCGGTGCATCGCGGAAGAAGGGCACGGCGTCGTGGTCCACGCCGTGCAGGATCAGAACCTGGGCGTGTTTGCCGGCCTGTTCATAGGCCCACTGCATTTCGTAGACCTGATTGAGCGGCATCTGCGTGTCCTGGTCGCCGTGCAGCAGCATGATGGGGGGTGCCTTGCCGTCGACATGAAAGATGGGGCTGGCGAGCTTCGCCAATTCCGGGACCTGGTCGGGCGCAGCGCCCAGCAGCCGCCGCAATGCCGGTTCACGTACCGCCAGCCCCACCGGGGTGGACTGGGCCAGGATCGTGGTCAGGTCGCTGGCGCCGAAGTAGCTCACGATGGCCTGGATGCTCGATGACTCGCTGCGATAGTCCCCCTCGGTTCCTTCCAGGGCCGCAACCCCGTTGGTCACGCCGACCAGCGCCGCCAGGTGCCCGCCCGAGGAGGCCCCGACGATTGCGATCCGGTCCGTACGATAGCCATACATCGGGGCCTGTGCGCGCAGATAGCGGATGCCCGCCTTGATGTCGAAGACGTCGGCCGGAAACGGTGCGTCATTCGAGGAGCGGAAATCCAAACTGGCCACGGCGAAGCCGCGCTGCATCAGGAAGGTCGGGTACTGGGTCCTGGTTCCCGTGGTCCATGCGCCGCCGTGAACGAATATCAACAGCGGCGGGTGCCGTACACCGGGGGGCAGATGCAGATCAAGCGCCAGGGGCTTGCCATCGACCGTTGCGTAAACCAGATCCGTGAAATGGCGCGCGGCATCGGCCGCGCTCGCCGCCGGCAGGCTGGCGAATGCCAAAGCGCAGCATGCCAGAGCGCTGCGCAACCCATCGGCCTTCGTGGTACGCATCAGCACCCCCTCATGGTCGCAGCGGCGTAGCTTATCCTAGTCGCCCCGGCCGACCACCAGCGACTCAAGCGTCCCGGCGGCGTCGACTTCCACCTTGAACTCGATGGGCTGACAGCACACCTGGCAGTCCTCGATGTAGGTCGCGGAGCCGGCGCTCAGATCGATCAGCGTTTCGAAGGACTCACCGCAATACGGGCACTGGACCGGATGAAACTCGCTGCCCTGCGCCAAGTCGCCGACCGGCTCCCCGGCCCCCGGCTCGAATACCGGTTCCAGTCCGTACGCGGCGTCGATCTGCCGTGCGGCATCGACTGGCGCGGATTTGCGTTTCACTGCCAGGCCTTGATCGCTTCGCTGTTGTCGCGGCTGTAGCCCAACGCATCGCGGGCCTGGTCGAAGCGCGCACTGACCAGTCGCACCAGCGGTGCATCGAAATTGAGGTCGCGTGTCAGATCGGCCGCGATCTTCACATCCTTGGCCAGCAGCCCCAGCGCAAAGCCCGTGGCGAACTTGCCCCCGATCACATGCTCGCGCAGCGTCATGTCGGTGTGGAAATTGCGACCCGTGGACACATTGAGGATGTCCACCATCCGGCCCGGGTCGAGGCCGAAGCGCTCGCCGGCGATCAAGGCTTCGGCACAGGCGGCGAATCCGGCGGCCGCGACGAAATTGTTCAGCGCCTTCATGGCATGACCGGTGCCGAGGCCACCCGTGTCGAATAACCGATCTCCCATGGTGCGCAACAGGGGGCGGGCGCGTTCGATGGCTGCCTGGTCATCGCCCCCGATCATGATCGCCAGGGTGCCGAGAACCGCCCGTGGGACACCACCGGACACGGGCGCATCAATCAGCACGATGCCGTGCTCCCCCAAGGCCGCCCCCAGCCGCCGCGTGCCGGTCGGATCCGCCGAACTCATGTCGATCGCGATCGTGCCGCGCCGCAGCCGTGCGGCGAGACCGTCACGCAGGTACACCTCGCTCACCACCAGGCCCGTGGGCAGCATGGTCACGACGAAGTCCGCCGCGGCCAGATCATCGAGGGTGGCCGCCGCGCGGCAGCCATGTGCGGCGGCGACCTTGCGTGCCTGCTGCGCTGAACTGTCGAAGACCGTCACGTCATGGCCCGCGCGGGCCATGCACGCGGCCATCGGCGCGCCCATATTGCCGACGCCTATGATTGCGACCTTCATGGCAGCGACGCTCATGGCTTGCCGCCCGCGCCCTGGCGCGCGAGCACTTCCGCGGCGGCATTGAACGCCTCGACGCCACAGGGGACGCCGGCATAGACCATGGTATGCAGGAGGGTTTCGCGAATCTCCTCGACCGTCGCGCCGTTGGCCAACGCCCCGGCAACGTGCACTTTGATCTGGTTCGGCTTGCTCAGCGCCGTCAGCGCCGCAAGCGTGAGCAGGCTGCGTGTCTTGCGATCCAGGCCCGGTCGGCTCCAGGTTTCGCCGAAGCAGTAGCGGGTGACGATTTCCTCCAGCGGCCGGTTGAAATCGGTGGCCTGCGCCAGGCGCTCCTCGGCGCCGCCGGGGCCAAACATCTCACGCCGTATCTTCATTCCTGCGGTAAATGCCGCGTCGTTGCTGTCAGTCATGATGCCCCCATTGCTGGTAGAGATAATCGGTGACGTCGTTGATGCTCTGCTCATTGAGCAGATCCGGATACATCTTCGGCATCGGCAGTTTCGGACTCTTGATGTAGGCGCGGGTGGTGGCCTGGTTCTGGCGCGCGACGGCGACGCTGAGCTTGTGATCGGGAACGAGGTTCCCGTCCGGCCCGTGACAGGCGACGCATACCTGGCTGTACAGGCGTCGGCCAGCCGCCAGATCCGGCGCACCCGCAGGCCCATTCGCCGCCACCTTGGCGGGCGCGGCGAGCGGACCCGCGCCGCTCAAGGTCTTGGGATTGAGGGCCATGATCACGACACTCGGCAGGCCGAGTGCGCCGAAGGCATTGCGGGAGATATTGCCATCCGCGAAGGCGACGTACTGATGCCCGCCGGCCTCATACGTGACCACTCCGCCGGCCAGCGCACCGCCGGTTTGTACCTTGTTGACGACGGCGCCGCTCTTGCTGTCGAAGACAAACAGATTGCCGCCCAGGTCACCCGCGAAGGTCACACCGCCGGCGGTGGGCGTAATGCCGGCCACCACGGGCTTGTCGGTGTGGTACTTCCAGCGCACCGCGCCGGTAACGCTGTCGAGGGAGGTAATCCAGCCCGTCGTCGGCCCATCGGGCGCGACCGAGCCGCCGAAGCTCAGGCCGCCGGGTGTGTATTCGGTGGCACCCGGACCGAGCTTGACGATGAAGCAGGCGTCCACCGCTCCGGTCACCAGTGAATGATTGAGGCGGTCCAAGGCCGGACCATTCCACTCGACTCCGCCGGCGTAGCCCGGGCACATGCGCGAGCCTTCCTTGGTGGGCATCTTGGGCATGCGCTCGATGGTGGTCACCGGCACGCGGAACAGCTGCAGGTGCGTATCACGGTCGATCGCGGTCACATAGCCGTCCTTGCCGCCGAACACCAGGTAGTCGCGCGCACCGGCAATTCGGTACAGCACCGGTGGTGCGACCATGTCGAGGTCCATCCAGTCCTCCGGCGTACCCTGGTGCCACCACTTGAGCGCACCGGTGCGTGCATCCAGCACCACGATCGAATCCGTGAACAGGTTCGCGCCGGGGCGGTAGGCCTTATCGATGTCCGGCCAGGGATTGCCGACCGGAACGAACAGCTCGCCACTGGAAACATCCAGGGTCATCGCGCCCCAGATGCCACCACCGCCGGTCTTGGCAGTTCCCGGGCGCTGCCAGGTCTCGGCGCCGACGTCCTTGCCCATCGGGATCGTATTGAAGCGCCACAGCTCGCGGCCGTTTTCGGCATCGAAGGCCATCACGCGCCCGCGCGCCCCGAGTTCGCTGCCGCTGATGCCCATATAGACGACTGCGCCCCAGGCCAGTGGCGCCGCCGCCGATGATTCCCCCAGCGCCGGTGAGCCGATGACCGTCTTCCACAACAGCTTGCCGGTTGCCGCATCGAGCGCGATCAACCGGTCATCGGGGGTGCCGCGGAACACGCGACCGTTCAGGACCGCAACGCCGCGGGTCGAAGGCGAGTTGCGATCGTCGTCGGGGGTGTAGGTGAAGCGCCAGAGCAGGGCGCAGGTGGTGGCGTTGATGGCCACGGTCTCGCGGCCGGTACCGGTGTAGATCACACCGTCGACGACGATCAGATCCGAATGCATCGAGGTGGGGCCATCGATCTGCACGCGGCACACCTCACCCAGCTGCGTCGCATTGGCCGGGGTAATCTCCTTCAGTGGGGAGAAGCGCTGGCCATCGAGATGGTTGTTGTAAGTGAGCCATTGCGCGCCCGGACTGGTCTCCTGGGCGCCACAGATGGCGGCGCAGGCGCTGGCGAACAGCGCGATGAGGCCGCGTTTGAGAAATGTAGGCTGCGACATGAATCCCCCTGCTTGGTTTTAGCAGGTGTCATTAAACCGCCCTTTACAGCTGTTTCACACCTGTGTCGTCGCCCAGCAGCAGCACATCGGCCGGCCGCTGCGCAAACAGGCCGACCGTGACCACTCCCGGGATCTGATTCAACGCTGACTCAAGCGCTACCGGGTCGGTGATGCTGAGGTCGTGCACGTCGAGGATGTGATTGCCGTTGTCGGTGATATACCCCGCGCGCAGCACCGGGCGGCCACCGATCGCGCTCAAACGGCGGCCCACGAGTGCGCGCGCCATGGGAATGACTTCCACCGGCAGTGGGAAGGCGCCGAGGGTGGCGACCAGTTTGCTGGCATCGGCTATGCAGACGAAGACCCTGGATACTGCCGCGACGATCTTCTCGCGGGTCAGTGCACCGCCACCCCCCTTGATGAGCTGGCGGGCGGCGTTGGTCTCATCCGCCCCATCGATATAGACCGGCAGCTCCCCCACTTCATTGAGGTCGAGTACCGGGATGCCGGCCGCTTCCAGCAGTCGGGTGGACTGGTTGGAGCTGGAGACGACGGCCTTGAGGTTGCCCCGGTCGGCCGCGATGAAGTTGATGAAGTGCTCCACCGTGCTGCCCGTACCGATGCCGATGACCTCATGATCCGCCAGCCACGGCAGCGCGGCCTGTGCGGCGCGGCGCTTGTTTTCCAGTGTATTCGTCATCGATCGCTCCGCAAGACCCTACCCCAGAAACGACTGTGCCCGCTTTCGCGGGCACACAGTCGATCTGCTTTCGACCCGGGGACGCGGCATTGCTGCCGCGTCCACCGGTTGCAGCTACTTCTTCTTCGCTGCTTTCTTCTTGGCCTTCTTTTTTGCCTTAGCCATGATAGATCTCCAGTTAGGGTTAGTCCGAGGTCGGAGTATACGCACGCGAATTGAAATTACAAGCAAGAAGGAGTAGG
>DATHOA010000056.1:0-5981 GCA_035485475.1 Steroidobacteraceae bacterium
ATACGGACCGGGCGTGGCGCCTTCCACCGGGCCGATTCTTGCCCGGTTGCTCACATAGAGATTCACGTCCCGCTCAAAATGCAAAGTGCCGGTAACGACCGCCCCCGGAGCGATGATGATGGTGGGGACGTGTTCATTGAAGCCGTTGTAATTGCCAAACAGGAGCCGCGTGAACCAATTGTCGGGGCCGTTGAACTTGAAGGCGGATACGCGCAGACCGCCATCGATGCGCGAACCCGAGCCGACATAAATGTCGCCGTTGGTGGTCTGTACCGATCCGCCGATGTGCACGCCCACCAGACGCATTCGGCCGTTGAAATTCGACAGATCACCGGCGATGTCCACGCCTTGGGCCAGGTTGAAGCCGCCGTTGACGGTACGGACCTCGCCTTTGATATGGCTGCCGGGACCGACGCTGATCGAACCATTCACGGTGTGCAAAGACAGCGCAGTCGTACCCGTCCCCAGCGTAACGCCGCCGTTCACGGTCGTGACCTGGCCGACCGTGGCATCGGCACCGACGTGGATGCCGCCATTGACGGCGCTGACCCGGCCGGCTTTCTGGCCGGAGTCGACGTAGATTCCGCCATTCGCCGTGGACAGGTCACTGGGGTATTGCGAGCCATCCACATCGACGTTGCGATTGAAGCTCGTGACATCGGGATGCTCGCCGCTGACATGGATCGAGCCATTCACCGTCGTTATGGAGCCGTTGTCCGCCCGAGCGGGATTCGCCGCCGCGGCCAGAATGATCCCCATGAGCAAGGCCGGTACGGCCGAAATGAGGCCAAAGACGCTGCGGCGCAATAAGTGGGCGTTCAAGGCAGGACTCCTCGGAGCATGGAGGTGGGTGGTTTCCTCCAGAACACGGGTGGGGTCCTAAAGTTGCAGCCGTGGTCGAACGATCTCCTGCAACCACGGGACAAGATGCTCCAGGTCAAAAGCCCGGTCCGCGAAGCGCTTGATGATGTAGTCGTAAATCGACTTGGAGTCCGCAGTAATCGTATGGCCATTGATGCGCAGGAAGACATCGACTACGGCGAACGCCACCCGCTTATTGCCATCCACAAATGGATGGTTTTGCACGAGGCTCTCCAGAAGCGCGGCGGCCTCGTGAACTAGCGTGTCGTAATAGCCCGTCTGGGGTCGATGCAGGGCCGATTCGAGCGCGCCCGGATCGCGTAGGCCAGCAGCGCCGCCGTAACGCTCGATCAGTTGGCTATGAAAAAAGAGCGCATCAGCGGTGGTGACGTAGGTCGTCACTTAGCCAGCGACCGGTACAATTCATCGCGCTCCTTGAGGCTTTCCTTAAAGGCCTCCAGTACGTCTTTGCGTGGGGCATGCTGTTGTTTGCGAGTCAGATATTCCCGCATCGCGTCCCCGAGCACGGCCTGGAACTGACGCCCCTCGCGGGTTGCAATATCCCGCAGCCCTTCAAGGACTGCCGGGTCCGCCTGAGAGGAAAACTTACGCAGCGCGCTCATGGTACCGCCTCGTCATGATCTATCTTGATACGTCATGATAGTTCAAGACGAGCGGAAATCAAGTTTCCGCAGAGTCAATAATACTTATGATAATCAGTATGTTATATGCGCCCAGGCGGCCGCAGCCGCAACGGCGGCGGTTCGTTCAAGGTCTGCATGAAGTCACGGCGCGCATCCGCATCAAGCGTCGACAGATCCACCTTCGCGGTGCGCGTGAGGCGCAGCTGCGAGTCGCTGATATGGCCCACGGCCCGATTGCGGGCTGACCAGCGTTGGGCCAGGCGCCGGGTGCTCCCGGATGTCAGGATATCGGCGACAGCGTTTGCCACGAGCGGATCGCGAGTCAGCTCGCTGTGCGCACAGGCGACGTAATAAGTGTGGGCGCCCTCGAGCCGCGCGCTGACGACGGGGATCGTGCCATCGCCATGCCGTGTGAGCGTATAGACGAAATCATCGGCGACCCGTTCGATGCCCGTGACCGTCGGTTGACCCGTGCCGACCACCACCGAGTAACGGTCGGTGGCCTTTGCCATTTCGGCGCGATTCGCCCATGCCGCGCGCAGCAGTTCCGGGCGCGGGCGCGGGCCCTGCCGCGGCCATTGCTGCGCATCGAACAAGTCGATGGGCTGGGTGTGGCCGGGAGAGGGCAGCAGGTGATAGAGGCTGGGGAAGGAGTTGAACACTTCATCGGCGAGCTGTTCGGCGCTGGTGCGCGCATCGAGCTGGGCGAGTTTGCGCACCACCGAATAGGTGCCGCGTACTGCCTGGACCCCGGCGAAAGACCCCTCGTTGGGCGAACCCAGCAACACGACTTCCTGCACCTTGCGCCGCGCCGGCAGCGACAGTGCCGCCCGGCTGACCAGACCGCCCATGCTGTGTGCGACCAGGTGCACATAGGCATGCGGCTCGGCCTCGATCCGCTGCGCCAGCTGTTTGCCGAGCACGTCGACGCCCAGTCGCCAGTCATAGTCGACGCTGGCGACATCGAAGCCCCGGGCCTCCAGATGCAGCCGCAGCCGCAGATACGAGAACAGCACCACGCCCATGGTGCGCACCGGTGCCGCCGCCTCGATCCGCAATGCCCGCAGCCTGCCCGCGCCGATATCGGCCGCATCCACCCACAGCAGATCCGGTGGCTGCGGAGTGGGGCGATCAAAACCCAGCTGCGAGCCCATGATGCCGGGAATGATGAGCACGCGGCCGGCGCGCGTTGCGGTGGCGGATTTCGCGGCGCGTCGCGCGAGATATTGCAGCTCGCCGTATTCGCGTTCACCGAAGAAGGCCGTGAGCTCCTGGCGATGCTCACCGCTGGCGAGCAGCGTCTGCGCCTGCACGTCCGAAAACGCCAGCCTGTCGTAGGGCGTGATGTGCTCGCAGGCGCCGTCGAGTCGCATGGATAATGGCCGCTGGGCGAGTACGCCCGGGCTCAGCTCGCCCCGAGCGGTCGCACCAATGCCGTGACGTGCAGCCTGATACCCCAGGCGAATACCAACACGATCGGGACCCGTTCACCGACCTGCAGCGGATGCGTGAGGCCATGCAGCATGATGTGCTTCGCTCCCGGCGTGAACGCCATGCTCGCGCCCGCAGCCAGCGACACGGAAGTGAGCGCCCGCATTTGCGATTGGCCACCGGACTCCTGCGATTCGTGCAGCATGGCCATGCCGGCTATCGGACATTCCACACCGGTCAGCTTGACGGCCTTCGTTCCGACGTTCTGCAGCGACAGGTAGACCGCGGCAACATCCGATCCCGGCGGCGGCTGGCGGATCCAGGCACCGGCCACGACCAGATTGCTCTCGGCGGCCATGCCGAGGCGGGATGCCAAGCTGGCCGCCATCAGTAAGAGGGCCAGCAGAAGCGGGGTCCGGGTGGTGGCGGTCATGGACTGGCGGCTCCCAAAAAACGCTGGCGTGACCCGCAGATTATGCCAGAGCGAGGCACGCCAGGGCCGCGGGCGGATGTGCGGTGGAACTCACTTCGCGTGCTTGACGAGAATGTCGCAGAAGGCGTCAATGGCTGCCACGCGTGCGCTGGACTTGCGCCAGATCGCGCCGATCTGTCGATGGGGGGTAGGGCGCACCAAGGGCCGGATGACGACCCCGCGTGCGTTGCCGTAGGCGCCGCGAGTCGCGAGCTCCGGCATGAGCGTCACACCCGCACCGGCAGCGACCATCTGGCGCAGGGTCTCGAGGCTGGTGGCGCGAAAATCCTGGCGCTCCTGCAGGGAGATCCGACTACAGACCTCCAGCGCCTGGTCGCGCAGGCAATGGCCCTCTTCCAGCAGCAACAGGCTCTCATCGGCCAGGTCCGTGATCCGCACCGTGGCCTGCTTCGCCAGCCGATGATGCTCGGGCAGCGCCACATTGAAGTCTTCATCGTAGAGCCTGCGACTCACCAGCCCCTCCTGCTCGACGGGCAGCGCGAGCACCCCGACATCGATATCACCGGCATGGACTTTCGCAAGCATCACTGCGGTTTGATATTCGAACAGCAGCAGATCCAGTCGTGGCATCTGCTTGCGCACGGCGGGCGCCACCCGTGGCAGCACGTATGGTCCGACGGTCGGAATCATCGCGACCTTCAGCCGCCCCGCGAGCGGGTCCCGGTAGGTATGCGCAATGGTGACCACCTCATCGCTGGCGCCGAGAATGACACGCGCCCGGGCGACGATCTGCTCCCCCGCCTGGGTGAGGGTCGCACGGCGCGGCTGGCGCTCGACGAGCTTCACGCCCAGATAGTCCTCGAGCTTCTTCAGCTGCGCGGACAGCGTCGGCTGGCTCACGAAACAGCGCGCGGCGGCCTGACCGAAGTGGCCCGTATCGGCCACCGTGACCAGGTAGCGCAAATCCTTGAGCTTGATATCCGACATCACCTTCTCGATATATGGCGTCTATCGGGATTATAAAGTCAATCGATTGGATATGTGCAGCATCGAAACCCAGAATTGCTCCATCGAAATCGGTGCAAAGCACATTTCTCAAGGAGCACGACCATGCTGGGTATTGGCAAGCAGTTTCCCGAGTACCGCCTCAATGCCGTCATTTCGACGGATCAGAGCAAGGCGTTTCAGAGTATCGACAGTGGCACGCACGCCGGCAAGTGGCGTGTGATCTTCTTCTGGCCCATGGATTTCACGTTCGTGTGCCCGACCGAGATCGCCGCGTTCGGCAAATTGGACAAGGAGTTCCGGGCGCGCGATGCGCAGTTGCTCGGCGCGAGCACCGACTCGGAGTATGTGCATCTGGCCTGGCGGCGCGACAAGGACGAGTTGAAGGATCTGCCCTTCCCGATGCTGGCGGACGTGAAGCGCGAACTGAGCACGGCGCTGGGCATCCTCGATGCGGACGCCGGTGTGGCGCAGCGCGCGACCTACATCATCGACCCGCAGGGGATCATTCGTTTCGTCTACGTCACGGACCTGAATGTCGGCCGCAATCCGCAGGAAGTGCTGCGGGTGCTCGATGCGCTGCAGACCGATGAGCTGTGTCCCTGCAATTGGCAGAAGGGCGATGACACGCTCAAGGCCGCCTGAGCAATCAAGGAGAGTCGATATGACTTCGCTGGAAACCATTCGCGATTCCCTGCCCGACTATGCCCGCGACCTGCGACTGAACTTAGGTTCGGTTCTTACCACCACGGGTGCACCGGGCCTGACCGAGCGACAGATCTGGGCCGTTGCGGTCGCCGCGGCCATTGCCTCACGGTATGTGCCGCTGACGCGCGCCCTCGAGGCACTCGCGGTTGCACATCTGTCGCCGGCAGATCTGAATGCGGCGCGCGCGGCGGCCGCGGTGATGGGTATGAATAATATCTATTACCGCTTCGTGCACCTGGTCGAGGACGCAGAGTACCAGCAGCTGCCGGCACGCCTGCGCATGAACGTGCTGGCCAACCCCGGCATCGACAAGGCCGACTTTGAGCTGCTGTCGCTGGCAGTGTCAGCCATCAACGGCTGCGGAACCTGCTTGGCCTCTCACGAGCGACAACTGCGTCAACACGGCTTGTCCCGCGAAGCCGTGCAAAGCGCCGTGCGCATTGCCGCCACCGTGCATGCCGTCGCCGGAGTCCTCGAGTTTGAAGCGCACGGCGCCGAGGTCGCGCAATCGCACGCAGCGTGAGTTGTAATATCTGGGCGTCCGGGAGAATGGCGCCCATGCGTGTGCCGCGCTGCGGCTATCCGACGAAGTCGGGCGGATATGCCGCAGCGTCCGGATTCGGCAGTTGACTTCGCCACAGTACTAGGCGAAACATGGCCTTATGAGGCATGGAAGCGGGCATATCCAACGCGGGCGTCCAGATATGCAGCGAGATATCGTTTTTATCCGAAACCATCTAATAAGTAGTTAGGCCAACGAGATGAGGGCTTCAGACTTGCCAGTTGTCGTGGTTGCGGGGGCGCTATCTCTGGCCGGGGTGTATCACCTTCTTGCCGCGGAGCGGTCGGAGCAACTCCTCTCCAAGCCCCAGCCAATTCGTATCGTGGGTTTCGTTCTT
>DATHOA010000057.1:0-10171 GCA_035485475.1 Steroidobacteraceae bacterium
GTACGTCACCGGGCCCGGCACGACGTTGCCCTGGGTGTCGATCGCCCACACCTTCTCGCCGGTGTCGGCGCGGAACGCGGCGAACTTCTTCCCGGGGATGCCCTGGAACACCAGGTTGCCGGCGGTGGTGAGCGTGCCGGCGCTGCCGCTGCCTTCGCGCTGCTCCCAGGCCGCCTTGCGGGCCACCGGATCCCAGGCCAGCAGGTAGGCGCCGGGGTTCTCGACCTCGGGCCGCTTGCCCTCCGGCGCGCGGCCCTGGGCGACATCCACCATCTGGTTGCCGAGGATGCGGCCGCCTTCCTGCGCGACGAACGATCCCACGCCGCGGCGCGCCGAGAAGTACATCAGGCCCGTCTGCGGGTTGAAGGATTGCGGATACCATACATGCGCCTGCGAAGGCAGGATGTAGAAACCCTTGCCGGTCTTGCCGTAGTTGGCTTCCGGATTGAGGATGGGCGCCCAGTTGTTCGCCTTGTCGAAGCCCAGCGCCCAGTTGATCTTGGGTACGTACGGATCCGCCGACACCACCTTGCCGGTGGCCGCCTCGATCACATAGAACACCCCGTTCTTCGGCGCCTGCATCACCACGTGCTTCGTTTGGCCATCGACTTTGATGTCGGCCAGCGTCAGCGGCGCGGTGTTGTCGAAGTCGAAGCCGTCCATCGGCGTGGCCTGGTAGTGCCACTTGTACTTGCCGGTCTTCGCATGCACCGCGACGATGGAGGAAGTGAACAGGTTATCGCCACCGCCCGGCGAACGCAGTGCCGCCGGCCACGGCAGGCCGTTGCCGGTACCGAAGATCACCAGATCGGACTTCGGGTCGTAGACGATGCCGTCCCAGGTGCTGCCGCCACCGCCTTTCTCCCACCACTTGCCGTTCCAGGTCTTCGTGGCCATCGGCATCACGTCATCGGACGCCGCGCCGTCCGCACCCTTCGACGGATCGCCCGGCACGGTGTAGAACTTCCACACCTGCTTGCCGGTCTTCACGTCGTGTGCCACGAGGAAGCCGCGGGTGTAGAACTCCGAGCCGCCCACGCCAATGAACACCAGGCCATCGGCGATGCGCGGCGCACCGGTAATGGAGTAGAACTGCTTCGGATCTGCGACGCGCGCCTCCCAGACCTTCTGGCCGGACTTCGCATCCACGGCCATCAGGCGCCCGTCGATGGTGCCCCAGATGATCTTGCCGTCCGCATAGGCCGCGCCGCGGTTCGAGATGTTGCAGCAGATCGAGGTGGCGGCGATCTCGCGGGGCGCCTGCGGGTCGACCTTCCACAGCTGCTTGCCGGACCTCGCGTCGAAGGCGTAGAGGCTGCTCCACGGGGCCGTCATGTAGATCACCCCGTCGATCACCAGCGGCGTGCTTTGGTAGCCGCCGCGCTCCGGAACTTCCGCAAACCAGGCAAGGCCCAGCTTCCCGACGTTGTCGACGGTCACCTGGTTGAGCGCGCTGTAGCGCTGCTCGTCCGCATTGCCGCCGTTCCGGGTCCACTCGACGTCGGTGGGGTTGTGCTTGCCGGTCGCGGTGCCTGTGCTGACTACGGTCGTGCCCGCGCAGGATTGCAAAATCGTGGCCACGCCGGCCGCGACGACCAGACCGAAAATCAATCGACGCATTACATTCCCCCCGGAAGAAACCACCGGCGCCGCGCCGTGCGCGCTAGACCGGCTTTGTGTCCGCAGCGTACCCGCCTCAGGGGGCGTCCGGCAAATCCAGCATCAGCGATCCTAATCCGGTCCGTCACGGTCCCGGGATCCCGGCGGCGGCCGGTGTCGCGGCAGGTTGATAGCCCATCGGGCTGGCTGGCTCTGTGCGAATCAGCACCGAAGCTCCTGACCAGACTCAGCCTGCCGTTCAGGCGGTATGAGGCGGCGGAATGGGCGGCACCGACCGAGTCTGTTGAAGCGCGGGCACAGAAACGGAAACCTTGTCGAATAGCTGCGCCATGGCCGATGCTACAAAAAATGGCTTCCGTTCCCAGACGCTTGTATTGACACTTATGTCAAAGGCAGGCCGTCCTGACTTTGGAAACTCAAATCGATAATCAACGGAGCCATTGGACCCCTTCTTGCTCGTGATATGCGTCGGCTCGACATTATCCTCAGCGTCCACCGTACCCTCACCGACAGCTCGAAACACAACTTCGCGTGCTACTTCGTCAACATGCGCAGCGGGTGGACCATTTCGCAACCAATTGACGATACTTTTCGTGGCTTCGTCTCGGTCGGAAAGAAAAAGAGCGCGTAAATCCTGGTCCCGAAGTGCCAGCAAGAGTCTCGAAGCCGATGCACTCTCAAAGAAATAGCAGTTCAGTCGTTCGAAGCGTCTTGTCTCCTGAGACCTGAGGCCCATGCTGGTGGCTACTTTGATTATTTGAGCGCTTAAGCCTTGTTCCAAGGTATAGGGGACTCCCGCATCTTCTACCAACAGTTCGATCTTCTTTTCCGTCCTCGCTTGGTCCTTCACCATGCGCACCGCCAGGATCACTGAGGCCACCGCCGCAAACACTGCCACAGCGGCAAACGCGACTCTCAGCGCTGTAATTTGTCCATCCGCAAAAATCGCGCCGACGGCGGCACCTGCGGCAAGACACTGCGTTCCATAAATCATCCTGGGGATGCCGATAGTCTGTTTGCCCATCAAAGCCACTCCAAGTCGGAGACCCTTAACCGAATGGCCAACATGCACGCCCGTCCAATCACACACAAATTACTGCGTAATAAGGAGGCAGCATCAGAAAATTTCCTCCCATCTTTTCTCAGGCGGCCGCGCGAGACGGAGTCATACCCGCGGTGGCTGTCAGTGAACCTGCCGTTCCCGACGACCGGCAATCGAATGCGCAATCGTGAAATAGACCGGAACGATGCAGTAAACGTAGCCAGCGATCCCGAGGTAACGATCAGGCATGGTGCGCGCCAGCGCCGTCGAAAGCAGGGCAATGACGGCCATCGCAACCTGGTCCTGCAGACTCCCTTGAGTGCGCAGCGCCTCCAACGGCGTCAGCTCCAGTTGTGTACGAATGCGCCAGGCATGCAGGTACAGCAGGCTGAAAACGATGAATACCGACGCGCAGCCAAGACTCCAGATCGTGAAAAGTGCTCGCATCTCGGAGACCGACATCTCGGAGCGATCGAACATCGCCGCGAAGAGAAATTTGAGCGGGTAGACGTAAAACAGCACGAAGAACAGCAACGCACAGTTGAGGACTACTACCCAAGGGTTCTCCAGTGCGTAGCGCCGAAAGTAACGATAATGCTGGTACCAGACATTCGCGAGCAGTGCGAAACAGATGCCAAAGGCAAAGAAGCCGTGCATCGCGACCAACAGTTCCGAGAAAGTCTTCGGGACCTCGAGCGATACGACGAGCAGCGTCACGGCGAAGGCGAAAACGGCGTCGGTAAAACCTTCCAGCCGCGTGACTTCGGCGCCCCGCCAATGGAACCCGGGTTCGCCGTTCGGGCGGCTTGAGATCAGGTGTTTGCGAACCATGGCAAGCGGGACTTCCCCGGAGGATGACCTACCCTAGGGACGACATTTTGTCGTATCCGGAGCAATTCCACCATGACCGTCCGCCAACGGGCATTCGAATCGGCAAGCGTGTGCCGTCAAAGGGCTCCAGTTCGAGGCCCGTGATCATCTCCCCGCGCGCCCACGCAATCAGTTCAATCGGCGCATCGTTGGTCATCGTCCCGAGGCCGCTCCGCTTGGGACGAATGCGCAACTATTCAAGGTGAAGGTCGGTGTGCGGCGGCTTCGAGTAATTGGCGGTGGACCGCCGTACACAATTTGGCACAAGCGCCGGTTACTTCGACTTGTCGAAATTGAACAGCTCATCCGGCGGCTCAGGATTCTTCATCCCCTGCTCGTAGTACTGTTCCCAGATCTTGGCCCAGGGCCGCGCGAACACGTCGGGTATGGTGTATTCAAATGTCTGGCCGGGGAGCTTTGGCGTCGGAGCGCCCTTGACCGGATAGGCGGCCGGCACGCATTCGAGGATCTCGAACGGATCTCCCTGGTTGAGTCTGCCGGACTTGTTCCAGATTTCCACGATACGCACCGGATCAACGAGCGCCTCCTCGTCGTAGAGGATCGCCTCATGCTTCAGGCCGATCAATTTGCCGCTGCCGTCCTTGCGCGGCGTATAAATCTCGATGGTCTGCAGCCGGTGGCTGTATTCGGCGCCGCCATGCGACATCCACCCCTCGATGTTGGAGGTCCAGCTGACCAGTGCCTCGCCGTCCCAGAAACCGATGGTTTCGCCGAACCAGCGCGCAATAGGCGGTCCGAGGCGCGGTACCGCGCCGGTATCGTTGAACTCGCGCCCGATATGGATTTGCGTGACCAGGGTTTCGGCCGCATCACGCATGTCGAGCACGAGGTCGCGGGTGACCACCAGGTTCATGGTGTGGCCGCCGTACTGCGCGAAGCGGCGCATGAACCCTTCGGGCCAGCAGTATCCGCCGGGCCATTGCGGTTGGTTGGCGGCGTCGTGATACATCTGCTGCACGAAGCGCTGCTGGTATTTGGGCGTGAGCAGGGACAGGTAAGTCGGGATCTGCAGCACTGCGCCGTAGTACCAGGTGGAGGTCTTCGCCTGTTCGCGCAGGTACCGGCCATTCCAGTCCGGCAGTGAGGCCTGCGTGTACACCGTGGGGCCGCCGTGTGATTGCGCCGCGCGACGCAATGCCTCGAAATGCGCCTTCGCGGTTCGAAATGGATAGGGACTGACGATCTGGGTTCGCGGATAGTCGCGATTGCAGTAGCCCCATGCGGCGGTGCGCGGCGGATCATTGCCTATCAGCGGCACCTCGTAGGCGCCCCAGATCTGCTCTATGCCAACCGGGGAATTGCAGCGGTAGTAGCGCGGATCGCGCCACAGGGTCCGATCCTGGTAGAAATCCTTGGTTGAAAAGATATCGACCGGCAGAGGGTTGACGCCCGGCGGCACGGCGCCGTCTCGCGCGGCGAAGATCGGCACATTACCCGGCGGTACGCCGGCGCTGGTGAACATGCCCTTGCCTTCGGAGCCGACTATCACCTGGGCCGGCAACGGATCGCGCGCGCCGCGTCCCGCGCTGACCTGCGCCCACACCTGCGACGCACAGCAACAAGTCAAAATGCCGCCCGCTACGAGGGTTGCGGCACGCGGTATCCACAGGAAACTCGCTCGGTTTTGGCTGACCATGGCATCTCCCTGTATGCCCTGATCGTACCTCTCCGGGGCCGATCAATATGGCCAGGCTCAATTAGTGGCGCCGCGGCCAGGCAATGGCGGAACATCGCGAACTCCTATTCGTAGCGCAGTGCGTCCCCGGGCCGCGCTTGTGCGATCAGGATCGACTGGGCGCTGACGGTGGCGAGCGCGATCAGCAACGCCGCAAATGCCGCGGCGGGGAACATCCATAGCGGCAGGTCGATGTGGTACGCAAATGTCGCGAGCCAGCGGCGCATCAGGTAGGCCGCGACCGGCCAGGCGATCAGGCAGGCCCACGCCACGGGCTTGCTGAACTGCCACAGCAGCAGTTTGAGCACATCGAAGGTGTCCGCACCCAGGGCCTTGCGTATACCGATCTCCTTGGTGCGCCGCTCGGCCGTCACCGCCGTCAGCGCGAACAGGCCGATGCAAGACAGGGCCAGGGCGATCACGGCGCAGATGCCGAAGGCCTGCGACTGGCGCAGCACGCCCTGGTAGAGCAGTTCGATATGCTCATCGAGGAAGAAGCGCGTCAGCGGGTCCGGACTGCTGGTGCGGTGCCACAGTGCGTCGATGGCCGCGAGAGTTTCGGGGATGTCGCGCCCGCTCAGTCTGGCGTTGATCAGGTCGAGCTTGTCGAGATCCAGGCCGGCACCGCTGCGGGGCTGGATATAGACGGTGGCGGCTACGGCCGCGGCGACGGAGTCCAGCGAGAAATCCGGTACGACAGCCAGGATCTTGGAGTCCTCGAAGTTACCGACGAGCACCGGTTTACCCAGAGGCGGCAAGGACACGGACTTCCCGACGGCCTGAGCCGGTGAGTTCAGACCAAACTTGCGTGCAGCGGTCTGGTTGAGAACCACATATGTTGGATCAGTAACACCTGCAGTGCCGTCATTGCCGTCCGGCAGGCGTCCGGCCAGCGGCTTGATGCCGTAGAAGCCGAACAACCCGAAGTCGAGATCGATCACGTCCAAAATGACCTGCCCGGCGGGTCGCACGGGCGCGACGGCCAGCATCCGGCTGCGCAAGCCCCTGAACCCCGTATTGCCCAGCAGTGGCACACTGCCCCAGATCGCGGTCTTCACGCCTGGCAGCGTGCGCAGGCCCGCGATGAAGGCGTCGCGGTGCGACGCGGCAGTCGGCGCGTTGATCATCAGCACCTGGTCGGTGTCCAGGCGCAGCGCCTCGCGCATCGCGAACTCCCGCTGCCGATATACCACGCCGGCACAGATCCCCAGCGCAATCAGCATTGCGAACTGCAGTCCCGTCAATACCTGTCGCACGGCGCCGCCGCCGGGAGCCGCGCCGATGCCACGCAGCACATTCACGGGGCGAAATCCCGATTGCACGAAGGCCGGCCAGGCGCCGGCGAGCAGCGCCAACAGCAACGTCGCCCCGACCAGTAGCGCGAGCAGCCACGGTTCGCGGGCGTAATCGAGCGCGGCTCCGGCATCCAGGAAGGCGTTGACCCGCGGCAGCAACCACTCCGTCAGTGCGACCGCCAGCACAGCCGCGATGGCGGCATAAAGCAGGGCCTCGCCGAGAAACTGCACGATCAGCAGATGCCGGGCCGCCCCCGCCACAGCACGGATCGCGGCCTCCCGCGCCCGCAGCGCCGAGCGAGCCGTCTGCAGATTTACGAAGTTGACCGCCGCGATCAGCAGCACCACGGCGCCCAGTATCCCCAGCAGCAGCATGCGGCTGCGGAACCCGGGATGCAGCCCTTCGTGGGTATTGAGCCGGTCGATACGGATCAGCTCCGGGACCGGCGTGAAGGGAGACCTTCCAAGGTTGGTCGGCTGCAGCAGTTGCTGCAGGTTCGATGTGACGCCTGCGACATCGGTGCCCGGCCGCAGTCGCACATAGGTCATTCCCGGGACCACGAGCAGCTGTCCCATTTTGTCCAGTACGTCGTGCCCCACGGTGCTGTTCGGCGCATAGCGGGAAACGCCCGCGGCGACGATGTCGCGCTGCAGGTGCGTGCTCCGGGCCTGATCCGGGAACACGGCTCGCACCACCATTGGGTGGCCATCGATAATCAATGTCTCGCCCAAGGGAGCATCGCGACCGAAGAACCGGCGTGCGTAGCTGCGCGAGAGGGCAACACTGTCCGCTGTATGCAAAGTGACCGCGAAGTCGCCGGCGTACGTTGTCATCGGTAACACATCCGCCAGGTTGGAATCGGCCCAATAGACTGTTGCGCGCCATGTCTGCGCCCCGTGCTGCAAGCGCATGTCATCCTCGAGTATGCGGCTGGTCGCCTCGACATCGTGGCGCTGTAGCTGCACCTGCGCCCCCAGCTGCGGCGCCGTGTATTTGACGTACTGCTTGGCCCGCCCCGGAGGTGTTAGCGCCAACTGCACGATGTAGGTACGTTCATACCCGGTGACTGAGTGGTCGTATGTGTATTGATTGTGGATCACCAGTGTTGCGATCAGGGCCGTGCACAGGCCGATGGCGAGTCCGAAGACGCTGATAGTTGTATAGAGCTTGTTGCGCGCCAGGTGACGCAGCGCGGCGGCCAGGCAATGGCGGAACATCGCGAACTCCTATTCGTAGCGCAGTGCTGCGATGGGTTTGGCGCGCGCGACCATGATCGCGTGGAAACTCACGGTCAATAGTGCGATAGCCAGGGATAGTGCAGCGGCAGCGGGGAACAGCCACAGGCGCAGCTCGACGTGATAGGCGAAGCCCTGCAGCCAGCGGTGCATCGCGTACGCCGTCACGGGCCAGGCGATGAGATTGGCCCACAGCACGGGCTTCGCGAACTGGCGCAGCAGCAGGTGGATGACATTGCCGGTATCCGCGCCCAGGGCTTTGCGAATGCCGATCTCGCGCGTACGACGCTCGGCGAAGGAGGCAGCAAGGCCGAGCAGCCCCAGGCAGGCGAGTATTACCGCTACCGCGGTGAAGACTGCGAACAGCTGCGCTTCGCGCAACATCGCAATGTAGAGATTCTGTATGTGCTCTTCGAGGAACAAACGGTTGATTGGATTGCGCCCGCCAGTTGCTTTCCAGGCGTCATCGATTGCGGCCAGGGTTTCGGGCATCCGTCGCCCGGTGAGCTTGATATTGAGAAGATTGAAATCGTTATCTGCCGAGGTAACCACGTACCCTACGGCTTCGATCCTGCGCTGCACCGAGCCCAAAGAAAAATCCGGCACGACGCCGATTACCGGCAGGGTCGCATTGTTGTTCTGGGTTCTGCCATGGCCGATCGCCGGCAGTGTGAATCCAATGGCGTCGACGGGGCGTGCAAATCCGAGCTGCCGGGCGGCGGTTTCGTTAATGACGTAGTAGATGCCGTCGGGACTGCTGGAGATCTTTCCCGCCACTGGCTTGACGCCGTAGAGGTCGAACAGTGACGGTCCCACTGGTGCGACGAATACCAGCTGTGGAATGCCGGTTCGATCGTTGGCGGTCATGAACTGGGAATCATCCAGCAGGCCGGCGGTCGAGCAGGCCAAACCGCGGACGCCGGGCAGCGCCTGCACTTGGTTCACAAACGCCGGATTGCAGGGCGAGCGCACCAGCAACATCTGGTCGGTGTCGACCCGCAGCGCGTCCTCCGTGGCGAAATGCCGCTGCAGGTAGACCACTCCCGCCGCGATCATCAACCCCACCAGGATGGCGAACTGCAGCGTGACCAGCGATTGACGCAGCAGGCTTGCGCTGCGTGACTGTGCCGGCCCACCCTTCAGTATTCGCAGCGGCCGAAATGCCGACAGCGCCAACGCCGGCCACGCTCCGGCGAGCATGCCAAGCAGCACGGCGGCAGCTGCCATCGCTCCCAGGAGCGCCGGATCGCGCCAGTATTTAAACGTTGCACCTGCATCGAGGAAGGTATTGGCATAGGGCAGGCTCCATTCGGCGAGAGCAATGGCCAGCAGCGAGGACAGCAAGACGTAGACCATCGATTCAACCATGAATTGAACGATGAGCACGCGGCGGCCGGCGCCCGCGAGCTTGCGGATGCCGACTTCTCTGGCGCGGCGGCTGGAGCGCGCGGTAAGCAGATTGACGAAGTTGATGCAGGCGATCAGAAGAATGCCGAAGCCCACAATCATTGTCATCAGTACCCGGCTGGAGAAGCCGGGGTTTTGCCAGGGGTTGGCATCGATGCGGTCCATGCGCACCAGCTGCAGAGCCACCGCCCAGCCCTTGGGCGGCCGCGCAAAGAGTGCCGGGG
The DNA here is from genome assembly GCA_035485475.1 of Steroidobacteraceae bacterium. Lineage (GTDB taxonomy): Bacteria > Pseudomonadota > Gammaproteobacteria > Steroidobacterales > Steroidobacteraceae > DAIDKA01. The sequence goes on from DATHOA010000057.1 coordinate 9,391, forward strand.
CCATCGCGGGCATTGCCTGCAACAAGCGCCGCGCAGAAGCGTGGGGCGCGAGCTTCACGTAGGTATTGGTGCCGAGGCCGACGTTCGATCCAGGTACATTGCCGGGAGTCGCGTCCTGCCGGTGCAGCCCGGTCCAGTTCGCCAGCGAGGACACGAATATTCCGCTCGCCAGATGGGTTGCGTTCGGCGGCAGGTCCTCGATCACCGCCGCCACCGACAAGGCATGCGTGCCATCACTTCCGGGTACTTTCATTACGATCGCCTCGCCCAATGGGGCATCGCGGCCGAAGTACTTGCGCGCGACACTTCGGGTCAAGACAATCGTGTCGGGATGCGAGAGGGCCATCTTCAGATCGCCTGCAATCGTTGGCAGTGGCAGAACTTCGAAGGCATTCGGATCAGCCCATAAGACTCGCTCGCTGGCCTCGATCTTCGCGTGCCGCAGCGTCGCGGTATCGTAGGACAGGCGGGTCACAGCCTGTATCTCGCTGAAGCGCAGCGCCAGCTGCGCGCCGACGAAGCTACTGGTACTGCCCATGTAGATGGTCGCGTGCCCTGGGGGCGTGATGACCGTCACGCCCATGTAGATCCTGTCATACCCGGCAATGAAGTGGTCATGACTGAGCTGGGCGTGGACCACCAGCGCCGCCAGCAGCGCGGTGCACAGTCCCACCGACAGCCCGATCACGCTGATGGCCGTGTAGAGCTTGTTGCGCGCGAGGTGACGCAGCGCGGCGGCCAGGCAATGGCGGAACATCGCGAACTCCTATTCGTAGCGCAG
>DATHOA010000058.1:0-8015 GCA_035485475.1 Steroidobacteraceae bacterium
AGCGCCGTGGGATACAGGCGCGCCAGCAGGCCCTGGCTGCCCGACGTGCCACCATTGAGGGTCAGGCCGATCAGGAACGCCACTAGCACGGGGGAACTCTTCACCAGCAGGGCGAAGCTCACGATGAAGACGGTGGCGCACAGATGCGCCGGGATCAGTATCCGGTAGGTCCCGAAGCGGTCCATGCACCAGCCGATGATGAAGGCGCCGATGATGCCGCCCATCAGCAGCACCACCGAAAAGTTGATGCCCTGGGCGGCGGACTGTCCCGCCGCGTGCAAAAGTGTCGGGATCCAGAACACCAGCGCCCCAATGGTGGTCACATCCATCGAGAGCACCAGCCAGATCATCAGCGTGCTGAGTACCCGACCCCCGGCGAACAGATCCCGTATCGGCTGGCGGCGCAGCTGCTCACCCGGCATCGTGAACACGGCCGCCACCGGCAGCGCCGAATCGGCCACCACGCGCCCCAGCAGCGCCGGCAGGCGCGGATCACGGCCATCGCGCAAGGTGATGAAGCGTGGCGACTCGGGTAGCCATTGCCACATGGCCAGCGACAGCAGCAGCGGCACCGCGCCGCCGACCCACAGCACCGAACCCCAACCGAAGACCGGCATCAGGCGTCCGGCGATGAGCCCGGCCAGGGCTGAGCCGATCGCAAAGCCGCTGTAGAGCACCACTATCACCAGCGAGCGGCGCCGTGCCGGGGTGACTTCTGCCGCGATGGCCACGATGTTCGGCAGCACCGCGCCCAGTGCCAGGCCCACCAGGACGCGCCAGACGATGAACGTCGTGGACCCTGTGGCGCTGGTGCTGAGAATCGAGGCCGCGCCGAAGGCCGCTGTCCCGACGATGACCGGGACGCGTCGACCGAGGCGATCCGCCAGCGGTCCGATGGCCAGGTATCCGAGCGCGCTGCCGACCGTGCCGGCCGTGAACACGACGCCCAGTGTGGCCGTGGACAGATGCCACAGCGTCAACAGCGTCGGGCCGATATACGAGACGGCGTAGGTGTCGTAGCCTTCAAATGTCATGCACAGCAGGCTTAGGACGAACACCGTGATCTGCACCGGTCCGAAGCGCGCTGCGTCGATGAGCGGGCCGATGTCGACCGTGGGTCGCGCGATTGCAGAGGCCGGCTCGTCCATCCGATGCATCACCTACAGTAGCGCGCCTCGCGATTGCTTGTAAGCCCCGCCGGGGGCGTATGATTCGCAACCTATGGTTGAACTAGATCCCAGCCTGCAGCCACGGCGGCTCGCGCAGATGCTGCCCCGCTTCGAGTACGTGTTCCAGACCCGCGTGGTCACCGGGGATGTGCTGCGCATGGCCTACGGGGCCGGCGAGCGGCTCATGGTGCAGATTTGTGGCGGCGACATCGACGGGCCGCGGCTGCGTGGCACCATTTTGCCGGGTGGCATCGAATGGCCCACCTACCGGCCCGATGGCGTCGGCATGGTCGATGCCTGCTACACCTTTCGCTCGCATGATGGCGTGCACATCAACATCCGCAATCGCGGCTATCGGCGTGCATCGCCCGAGGTGATGCAGCGCCTCAACGCGCTGGAGGAATTCGTGGACCCCGGCGAGTACTACATCCGTACGACGCCGCTGTTCGAGGCGCCACCGGGGCCCTACGGCTGGCTTGCCGATCATTGCTTCGTCGGTATCGGCGAACGGCAGAAGGAATGCCTGTTCATGCGCTACTACGTGGTTTTATGACCCCCCCGTTTCGCGCCGATCATGTCGGCAGCCTGCTGCGACCGCCGGAGCTGCTCGCCGCGCGGGCGCAGCATCGCGCCGGCACGCTTACCGCCGGACAGCTCAAACAGCTGGAGGATGCGGCGATTCTCGAGGTCGTGCGTCACCAGGAGAAGCTGGGTCTGCGGGCCGTGACGGACGGAGAGTTCCGTCGCACGCTATGGCATATCGATTTCCTCCAGCAGTTTGCCAACGTGGAGGTCACCCGTTCGCCTATCAAGGTGAACTTTCACACCGATCAGGGAGATATCGAACGGGCCCCCACGGCCATGCGCGTCACCGGGAGGCTGGCGCGTCCCTACCCGATCTTCGTTGAGCATTATCGCTTCCTGCACTCGATCGCGCGGGGGATGCCGAAGCTGACGATTCCCTCACCGTCGATGCTGCATTTTCGCGGCGGACGCGACGTCATCGACCGCAAAGCCTATCCGGATCTTGCACAGTTCTACGCGGATCTGGCACGCGTCTACGCCGAGGAAGTCGCCGATCTGGGCGCGGCCGGGTGCCGTTACCTGCAGCTCGATGAGGTGAACTTCGCCTATCTGTGCGACCCAAAGCTGCGGCGCGAGGTGCAAAGCTATGGCGAGGATCCGGATCAGTTACCGCATACCTACGCGAAACTCATCAACGGTGCGATCGCCAGCCGTCCGGCCGACATGACGGTGTGCATGCATCTGTGCCGCGGCAACTTCGAGGGCGCCTGGCTCGCCGAAGGCGGCTATGAACCGGTCGCCGAAGTGCTGTTCAACGAGATCGACGTGGCCGGATATTTCCTGGAATACGATACCGCCCGGGCGGGTGGCTTCGCGCCCCTGCGGCTGCTGCCCAAGGGCAAGACGGTCGTGCTCGGCCTTGTCAGCAGCAAGCGCGGGGAACTGGAGAGCAAGGATGAGCTGCGGCGCCGCATCGATGAGGCAGCGAAGTACGTGCCGCTCGAGCAGCTGGCATTGAGTCCGCAGTGCGGTTTTGCCAGCGGTGAACGCGGCAACAAGCTCACGCAGGAGGAGCAGTTTGCAAAACTTGCGTTAGTGGTCGAGGTCGCACGCGAGGTGTGGGGGTAGCTCTTGTCCAAGCTCAGTTTGTCGATCGCTGTCGGTGACTATGATCGCACTCGTCCGCTGGTCGATGGCAGCGTCGCCATCGACGGCGTCGAAGCGATGTTTCTGCTGCTCTCGCCGGAGGAGATGTTCTTCCGCGCGTTTCGCCATGCCGACTTCGACGTATGCGAACTGTCGCTGAGCAGCTTTACGCTGCGCACCGCGCGGGGCGACAACCCCTATATCGGCATTCCCGTCTTTCCCTCGCGAGCCTTTCGGCACACCGCGATCGTCGTCCGGCGCGACCGCGGCATCGATGTGCCACAGGATTTGAAGGGCCGGCGCATCGGGACACCCGAATATCAGCTCTCGGCTTGCGTATGGGCGCGGGGGCTCCTGCAGGATGAATACGGTGTGCGACCCGAAGACATCCGCTGGGTGCGCGGTGGCATGGAGGATCCGGGGCGCATCGAGAAGATCAGTGTGAATTTACCCGCGGCAGTGCAACTGGAGTCGGCACCTGCCGACCGCACCCTGTCCGGCATGCTGGCAGCCGGCGAGATCGATGGCATCATCGGTCCGCGTCTGCCTTCCTGCTTCGAGGACCCGGGCGCGAATGTGGGCTGGCTGTTCCGGGACGCGGTGCAAACCGCCACGCAGTATTTCCAGCGCACCGGCATCTTTCCGATCATGCATGTCATCGGCGTGCGGCGCACCCTGGTCGAGCAGCATCCCTGGCTGCCCGCGACGCTGCTCAAAGCCTTCAGTGCCGCGAAAACGCTGGCGCTGCAGCATCTTGCCGACACCTCGGCCGCCAAGGTATCGCTGCCCTTTGTCGAGGAGCAGCTCGTGGCGGCGCGGCGGCTGCTGGGCCAGGACTTCTGGTCCTATGGATTTACGGCGGCAAACCGCAAGGTCCTGGATACCTTCCTGAGCTACCACCATGCGCAGGGGCTGTCCGCGCGGCGCGTGACGCCCGAGGAGCTGTTTCACCCCAGTGCGCTGGAGCTCTACAAGATCTAGCGGGCGCGGCAGACATCCCCATAGACCAGAGGGCCGCCGCTGGTCCACGGGTGATAGGAATCAGCCATCCGCACCCGATCAGCCTGGGAAGGATGATCTGCGCGCCAAATGCGGTGGAACCAGTAGAACTCGTTCAGTGAGTACTTTGCGCGGTGGACCTGCAACAGGGCCGCGGCGTGATTATCGTGGGTCAGTTCGAGCGCGAACCGGTCTGCCTCTTGCTCAACGTGCCGTTGCACCACGTTCCACACTGGCAACCCCACGAGTAACCAGGAAGCACTCAGGATGAAGACGGCGAGCGGCAGGGAAGCCGGATCGGCCAAATCCGAGAATCCCAGAGGCACCGCCCAGAGGCGGATCGCAGCGCGCCCGAGAAGGTCAACCAACCAGAGGCCCGCCGTCAGCAGGGCGATCACCATGCCAATGCCCTTCCAACCGTCCAGCACGTAGTGCTTGAGCTCGTGTGCGAATGCCACAACCCGCTCAGGCCTTGTCAGGTCCGGATCGACTTCGAGAACCAACCGCAGGTACGGCCCCACACCCAGAACCGTCGAGTCGGTCCCACCGACGTAGATCGGTACATGGGTGACGGCGCAGCGGGCGGCGAGTGCCGCAAATTGGCTGGCCAGGGCCGGATCGCCAACTGAATGGTAGGGCGTCCACAATGGGGTGAGGAGAAGTTGGAAGACCATCACGGCCACTGCGATCAGCGGCGCAAAGGCGGCGGCGGTCAAGGCCCACCAAAGCCGCGGCGCGCGCACGATGAGTGCATACGGAATCCAGACAAGCGCCGCGACTAAAATGAGCGTTCCGAGCAAGCCGCCGGCCTGGCTCATCAGCCACTGCGCAGTTGACGGTGTGGGACCGTTCCAGGCTCTCACGAAGACAAGGTCAGCCAGGAACCCGACGGGAAGCGCAACCACCGTCGCGAGGGTCAGGTACGCACAGGAGAAGAGAACAATCGTCCCATACCGTCTACCGCGTGCCGCTCGAGCGCAAGCCGCGCGCAGGCGCGGTGCAAAGCCGGCGAGCAGAAATACGACCGGTACGGCAAGTGCAAATACGTGCGCCGCAACCCAAACCCAGTCGGCCCGGGGATAAAAGGCGACCAGCTCCGGCAGCGTGGTAGGAATCGGGACGGCCTCGTTCATTTCTTGTTCCCTTGCGGAGCCTCTCGCGCACTGACTGAGGTACAGCCTAAAGTCTTGATTTGACTCGAGTCTGGACTTGCCGCATCAGGGCCGATAGACCCATCCGTCACATTTCCGGGGCCATTCGTCACAAAGACGACCCATAATGCCGTTGGCCTCACGAATCTTGATGATTGGAGATCTGAACCCGATGGCCACCCAGAACGTCGAGCGCACCCTGAAGGCCGCTGCCCTGGGGTTTGCATACTGGGCAGCATTTCTACTGGTGCTCGAGCCCGAAAACGCGATGCGCGCGGCGCGTGCCGGCCATGCCCTCAGCTTGCAACCTGAAGCACTCCGAATTGCGGTCGCCGCCACGTTGGGCACCTTGGTGATGCCGCTGTTGCAGTTCCTTACCCGGCGATTTCCCCTCTGGGGCCTGCACCGCCGGCAGCACGTGCTGGTTCATCTGGGCAGCTCGGCTGCGATCGCATTTGGGCTGATCGTCGTCTCGTGCCTTCTGGCTGCCTGGTTTCTCGCCGGTCAACTCTGGCCGACCATGGTGGCCCTGCGTGACGAACTCGTGGGCAACTGGCTGCTCCTGACGTACGCAATGCTCGCGCTCACCGGGCTGCTCCACGTCGTGGCCGCGTTGCACCTCACCGGGGAGCGATCGGCTACCGTGCATCCGCGGCGCCGGACGCATGTTTCCGTCAAGGCACGCGGCTGCGTGAAGCTAATTGCGGTCTCGAGCGTGGACTGGATTGAAACCCAGGGCAACTACCTGGCGCTTCACGTGGGCGTGAGTGCGCACCTCGTGCGCGAGACGGCCGCAAAATTCGAGGCGCAGTTCGATCTGTCGGGCTTCGTCCGAATTCACCGCGGGGCAATTATCGCTGTCGACCGCATTGCCACGGTCCAACGACTCGGCAAGGGCGACGCGCAGGTGACCTTGACAACCGGCGAGGCAATTCGCGCCAGCCGGCGTTACCGCGAGGCGCTCTGGGATACATGGACCAGTCATTGCGCACGACACTAGCGGTTCGTTTCGCTATTGCAGGTAGGGCGCGAGCACATTTTCGATCCATTTCATGAACGCACGGACCCGGCGCGACAGGTTGCGCCGATGCGCTACTACGAGGGACACGGCAAGGGACCGGCGACCAAGGTCGGGTAGAATTTCCACCAGCGCTCCACTCTCCAAGTATCGACCAATCCCAAGAAGTGGGGCCTGAATCAGGCCAAGACCGGCGAGGGCGGCGGCTTCGTAGGTTTGTGCGCTGTTGACGTGCAACGCACCTGGCAAGTGAAGTGTCGCGTAACTTTCGCCATCCGGATATTCCCATCCATAGGATTTTGCCCCCAGCGTCGTCTCAAAGTGAATTGTCCGGTGTTCCTGGCGCTTGAGATCTCCCAGCGATCGAGGGACACCGTGGCGCGCAAGATAGGCAGGACTGGCGGCGTTGACCACGCGTAACTTGCCCAAGGGGCGGGCAATCAGCGTCTCGTCCCCGATGGGTCCAAGCCGCAATACACAGTCGAACCCCTCCTGAACCAGATCGACTTGCCGATCCGTACTCGACACCTCCAGCTCCAACTCTGGATGAGTCGCCATGAATGTCGGCAACGCCGGCACTATAGTGGTGCGCGCCAATTCGCTCGGCATATCAACCCGTAAGCGCCCGCGCAGTGCCACTCGATCGCTTGCAAACATTGAGTGCAGATCATCCACGTCGGCAAGCAGATCGCGGGCACGTGCATGGAACACCCGTCCATCTTCCGTGAGCTGCACGCTACGCGTCGTCCGGTGCAGAAGCCTGACACCGACATCTTCTTCCAGCTTCCGGACCGCCGTGGAGGCCCTTCCCTTCTGAATGCCCAGGCTATCGGCGGCGTGGGTGAAGCTCCCCATTTCCGCCACCGTTACGAAAATGAGGATGGGTTCGAGATTCTGCATTTCGTGCCTCGGTATTGTTCACCGCAAAGAGAACAGTGAGTTCATTTCCTCGGTGTTTATCATACCCAAGAGACACAGCAAGCTGCGCACATTGGGATTCCCCATCGGAGAATGACAAGTGTCCGAAACCATGAACCTGCATCACGCACCTGAAACTGTGACCTTGCATCGCGCCCTGTGGGCCGGCCGGATAATGAGCGCGTTTGTCGTTATCGCCCTGGTGGCAGACGGCACCATTCAGCTCTTCGCGCCGGCACAGATCGCGAGCACGTTGCAGGAAACCGGGTTCGCGATGGACCTGACCCGTGTCGTGGGTCCGATCATACTCGCCTGCGCCATCCTTTACGCCATCCCGGCCACCGCCATCCTCGGCGCGATCCTGGTGACGGGCTTTTTGGGAGGTGCCATCTGCGCCCATGTCCGCATGGGTGAGTTGGGGTCGCCGCCGGAAATCATTTCCCTGCTTCTAGGCGCGATGACATGGGGCGGCCTCTACGCGCGCGATCCCCGAATCCGGGCCATTCTGCCGCTCATCCGTTGAACCAACAGGGGCAGTGCTCTGTCCCTCAAGATCAGGAGAAAACGCATGTTTTTGGTAATGGGAATCACGGGAAAAGTGGGCGGCGCAACGGCAGAACATCTGTTGGCGCACGGCAAGGAAGTACGCGCGCTGGTCCGCAATCGCGAGAAGGCGTCAAGCTGGGCGAATCAGGGCGTGGAACTGGTTGACGGCGATTGGAATGATTCGGCAGCCATCGAGCGGGCGCTCAAAGGCGTCGAAGGCGCGTTTGTCATGTTGCCGGCTGTCTGGGCCCCCTCGCCCGATTACAAAGAAGCCAAGGGAGTGATTGCGAACTATCTCGAGGCGATCACCAAGGCAGCGCCGCCGCGGGTGGTGGCGCTTTCGTCGATGGGTGCGAATAGGACCAGCGGGCTTGGGATGATCACGGCCTTGTCGCTTCTGGAGCAAGGTTTTCGCGACCTGATATCGCCAATCGCATTTGTGCGCGCAGGTGGATTCTTCGAAAACTTCCTCTACGGCTTGCAGGTCGCCCAGGGCGGAACGCTACCGGTCTACTACAATCCGACACACCGGAAATCGACCAT
>DATHOA010000059.1:0-4158 GCA_035485475.1 Steroidobacteraceae bacterium
TACCTGGAGCTCACCGGATCCACGACCATCGATGATCACCAGCTGCGTTACGTGGGAGGTGTGCGCTGGGTGCACACCGATCAGCTGATCGGGGGATACATCTCTCTTCCGGATCCCCGCGATGCCGCGACCCCTGCCCCCCTTGATGGCGCCAAGTATCCGAACATCACCGTATTCAACCTGACCGAGAACAAATACAGCGATCTGCTGCCTTCGTTCGAGGCCGCCTACAACATCACCGATCAGTGGGTGTTCCGCGGCGCCGTATCGCGGACCATGACCCGCCCCAATCCCAACGCCATGCTGCCGGGACTCAGCTTCAGCGACCCGTCAGCCGCGGTCGGCACCGTCGGCAATCCGGCGCTGCAGCCGTACCTGTCGGACAACATTGATCTGGGCCTGGATTTCTACACGGGCCAGGAGGGCTATTTGAGCTTGACCTGGTTCCGCAAGCACATCACCGGTTTCACCTCCAACGGCAACACCACGGTACCGTTCGCGTACCTCGCGCCGTACGGCATCACCTACGACACGTTGACGCCGACGCAGCAGTCGGCAATCACCGCGCGCGGTGGTCCGAGTTCTGCCACGGTGGTGCTGACCGAGCAGGTGAATGCCTCTGGCGTGCTGACCGACAACGGACTGGAGTTCGGATGGGTCCAGCCCCTCGATTTCCTCATTGGCCGCTTCGCCCTCGAGGGCTTCGGCTACCAGTTCAACTACACGCTGGTTGATCAGATCGGTACCGGTGCCGCGCCTGCGATCGCGCTCGGGGTGCCGCCACACACCTACAACCTGATGTTCTACTACGACCACCGGGGGGTGACGTTGCGCGTGTCCACGGTGTACAACGCGGCCAACCAGATCAGCACCGCCAACCAGAACGGCATCACGAATGCCGCGCTGTTTCAGGATACCTACCAACAGTGGGACTTCTCGTCCATTTTCGATCTGGGCAAGATATTCAACCTGTCGGGGCCGACAAAGAACGTCCAGATCACGCTCGACTGCACCAACTTCACCGCTGCCAGGCAGCGTCAGTACTTTGAATTCCCGAGCGCGACCTACACTGACTACAATCCCGGCAGGACCTACATGTTCGGTGTGCGCGCGCGCTTCTAATCGATGCAGGTACGACCCGATCCGGCCGCTGGCTTCGGGCATGGTGGAGCGGCCGCATAGACGCGCAGCAGATCCTGCAGCGAACCGGGGCTGGAACCCGTCATGCTGTGAGCGACTGGCCGCCATCCCGCAAGCGTGAAATGGTATTCCGTCATGGTCGTATGAAAGGCGATGCCGCCATGCTCCACGGCAATGATTGCGCAGGTCGCGCTGACCGCGGCAATGCCAAACCTCTGGCGAGGTAGATTGGCAACCAGTGCATCCCCGCTGTTGAAGTTGGCGCCGCGATCGACAATCCCGTCCAATCCGTCCGCCTGCTTCGGCAATACCTGCCGCAAGGTAGGCGAGAGCTGTGTCAGAGAACGTACTTCGGTGAGTGCGACGCCGGAGCAGGGGCTGCCGGCGCAGCAAGTCGCACACAATATCGTGCAGGCGACGCTTGCGAATGCAGCATGCTTGACGGTCATGTGAGCAGGGCCGACCCAACCATAGTAGATAATCTACATAGGGTGAGTTGTTGCGTCAACTGCGGTAAATCCTAAAGACTGTCCGTAGGAAAAGTGGGCGGCGGAACAGGAATGGCGAACAGTGCGCCGAAGGAAGACCCGCAAGGGCTGCTGCAGCGCGTGGCGCAGGCGTACTCAGCCATGTCGTCGTATCAGGACCATGGCCGGGTGGTGCTGGTCAACGCGGACGAGCCGCCGTTGCAGATCGATTTCGCGACCCTGTACAAGCGCCCGTCGCTGTTTCGATTCGAGTTCTCCCGGCCTCATCCTTATGCTCAGCTTCGTCACGTCGTATCGACGCACGTCGTCGGATTCGACGGCTCGAGGGCGTATTCCCAGACCGAGCGTTACCAAGAGGCTCCGCGCTTGGAAACGCGCAGGGATCTGCCCTCAGCCATTGCGGGAGCCACCGGAATCTCCTGCGGTTCTGCGCATTCGATTTCCCGTCTGCTGCTCGCGGAGGTGTCCGGGTTTTCGCTCCTGGACCTGGTGGACGCTCGAATCGATGCAGCGACCCAGATTGATGGTATTGCCTGCTACCGAGTCTCGGGAAACAACGCCCGGGGCGGTGAATGGGACTACACGATCGAAAGGGACTCATTGCTGATTCGAAGAATCAGAACGCAGTTTGGCGAATACCCGAAAGAGGAATACCGCGGGAATATTCTTGTGGACCGACCCCTCGATGACCGCCTGTTTGCCACCTCACGTTCCTGAACGCGGGCGTTGCTCAGATCAACCCGCGTTCGGCGAATGACATGCAGCGCCCGTCGCCCACGATCACGTGATCCAATACCCGCACGTCCACCAGGGCCAGCGCATCGCGCAGCCGCTGCGTGATGAGTTCATCGGCGTGGCTGGGCTCGGCAACGCCGGAAGGGTGGTTGTGCGCCAGAATGACGGCCGCCGCATTGCGGGCGAGGGCGGACTTCACAACTTCCCGGGGGTGCACACTGGCCCCGTCAATGGTGCCGCGGAACAGCTCCTCGAAGGCGATCAGCCGGTGACGGGTGTCAAGGTGCAGGCAGCAGAAGACCTCGTAGGGCCGATCGCGCAGCTGTGCCAGCAGGAAGCCACGCGCGGCGTCCGGGCAGTCCAGGGCCGGACCGGCCTTGAGGGTGTCCCGGTAGTGCCGACGCGCCAGCTCGAGGGCCGCCTGCAGCATGCAGTACCGCGCCGGCCCCAAGCCCGGTCCGGCCAGCGCCTGCTCCCGGTTGGCGCACAGCAGTGCACGCAGCGAACCGAAGCGCGCGAGCAGCTGATGCGCCAGATCCACGGCATTTCCGCCACGATTGCCGGTACCAAAAAACACGGCCAGAAGTTCGGCATTGGACAGGGTCTGGGCACCGTGCTCCATGAGCTTTTCACGCGGCCGTTCGCCGGCCGGCCAGTTCGCGATCGACATGCGGGCAGTGTCCGGGTGGTGGCCGGCCGGGCGCCAGTGCCCAATCGGGCCTAACTGCGCTCTTATATAAGGTCAGTCAATATCGTCATTTGCGCGCGGTCAGGGTGGACCTGATAATGGCCCTCACGAGGTTTCATGCACGGCAAACACATCCTGCTCGGCGTCACTGGCGGCATTGCCGCCTATAAGAGTGCGGACCTCGTGCGCCGGCTGCGTGAGCGCGGCGCTGAAGTCCAGGTGGTCATGACGGATGGCGCGCGCGAGTTCGTGACCCCGATGACTTTCCAGGCGCTCTCGGGGCGGCCGGTGCGCACGGACCTGTGGGACCCGAGCGCGGAAGCGGCAATGGGCCACATCGAACTGGCGCGCTGGGCCGACCTGGTGCTGATCGCCCCGGCGACCGCCGATTTTCTGGCGCGGCTGGCCGGCGGACGCGCCGATGACCTGCTGGCGACGACCTGCCTGACCACCGCCGCGCCGATTGCCCTGGCGCCGGCCATGAACCAGCAAATGTGGGCGAACCCGGCGACCCAGGCCAATGTGGCCCTGCTGAAGGAGCGCGGCGTCCATGTTTTTGGTCCGGGCACGGGCGATCAGGCCTGCGGGGAGGTGGGCGCGGGACGCATGCTCGAACCCACGGAGCTTGCGGCGCTCGCCGATTCGATCCTGCTGCCCAGCGGCGTGTTGAGTGGCCGGCGGGTGCTGATCACCGCGGGCCCCACCCGTGAGCCCATCGATCCGGTCCGTTTCATCAGCAACCGCAGTTCCGGCAAGATGGGTTTTGCGGTGGCACAGGCGGCCCGCGAGGCCGGCGCCGAAGTGGTGATGATCTGCGGTCCGGTGGCGTTGGCCACGCCGGCCGGCATCCGGCGCGTGGACGTCGAGAGTGCCGCGGACATGCTGGCCGCGGTCCAGGCCGAAGTCCGGGGCGATGACATCTTCATTTCGACGGCGGCCGTGGCCGATTACCGGCCGGCGAAGGCCGCGGATCACAAGATCAAGAAGACCGAGGAAAGCCTGGCGCTGCAGATGGCGCGCACCACGGACATCATCGGCACCCTGGCCGCGGGCGCGCAGCGTCCCGCATTCGTCGTGGGCTTCGCGGCCGAAACCGATACCGTGGAA
>DATHOA010000060.1:0-6113 GCA_035485475.1 Steroidobacteraceae bacterium
GCCGAGAGGCGGTCGATGAGGAAACCGACCTGGAAGTGCAGCCCGTCGCTCACCAGCCAGGTGTAGACGGGCCCATTGAATATGGCCGCCCCGCCCCACACCAGCTCCTGCCAGACGATGAACGACAGCACGCAGGAGATCGCCACCCCCACAATGGTGATCGTATGGGCACCGGCGCGCCCGATGACCTTGCCGAACAATCCGGCAACGATGGCGGCCAGCAGCGGCAGCATCGGGATGGCGAGCAGCAGATTCGGATTCATCGTCTTAGCTCACCCTTTGAGCGTGCTCAGGTCTTCGACATTGATGCTGCGCCGCTCGCGGAACAGAACCACCAGGATGGCCAGGCCGATGGCGGACTCCGCCGCCGCCACCGTCAGCACGAAGAACACGAAGATCTGGCCGTGGATGTCGCCGAGAAAGCGCGAGAAGGCCACGAAGTTGAAATTCGCCGCCAGCAGCAGCAGCTCCACGCACATCAGCAGCAGGATCACGTTCTTGCGGTTCAGGAACACGCCGGCCACCGCAATCGCGAACAGCACCGCCGACAGCGTCAGCAATTGCCCCAGAGTGATCATGAGCGCTTCTCCGCCGACATCTTCACGATGCGCACCCGATCCCCGGCGCGGGCGGCCACCTGCTTGTCCACATCCTGCAGCTTCAGCCCGCGACGCTTGCGCAGGGTCAGGGAGATCGCGGCGATGATGGCCACGAGCAGCAGCACGGCCGCCAGCTCCAGCGGATAGGCATAGCGCGTGTACAGGGTCTGGCCGAGCTCCGTGGTATTGCTGTAGCTGGCCGGCACCGCGGCCGGACCCTGGGTCACATCCGGCCCCAGGGTGCGCGCCACGATCACGCCGACGATTTCGAAAATCACCGCGCCGGCGGTAATCCATCCCAGCCAGGCGACGCGCGTGAAGCCCTCGTGCATTTCCTCAAAGTTGATATCGAGCATCATGACGACGAACAGGAACAGCACCATCACCGCGCCCACATAGACCAGCACCAGCACCACCGCCAGGAACTCCGCGCCGATCAGCAGCCAGATGGCCGCGCTGGTGACAAAGCACAGGACCAGCGCCAGCGCCGCGTGCACCGGATTGCGCGAAATGATCATGCCCAGCGCGGATGCCACCAGCACCACCGCAAAGGCGTAGAACAATATCTGAACGAGCACGCTGCCCTCCCTTTAAGGATCTGTCGCTACCGGCGCTTACCGGAACGGCGCATCCGCAGCCTTGTCGGCCGCGATCATCGCCTCATAACGCTCACCGACCGCGAGCAGCTTGTCCTTGGACATGATGTTCTCGCCGCGATGCTCCATGTGGTACTCGTGGATGCGCGTGAGCACGATGGCATCCACGGGGCAGGCCTCCTCGCAGAAGCCGCAGTAGATGCACTTGAACAGGTCGATGTCGTAGCGGCTGGTGCGGCGCGTGCCATCCGCGGCCACTTCCGAGTCGATCGTGATGCACACGGCCGGGCACACCGCCTCGCACAGCTTGCAGGCAATGCAGCGTTCCTCGCCATTCGGATAGCGGCGCTGGGCATGCAGGCCGCGGAAGCGCGGCGACTGTGGGGTCTTCTCTTCCGGGTAGTTGAGGGTGTACTTCGGGGATAGGAACATCCGCCAGGTCACCGCCATTCCTTTGAGGAGTTCGGGAAGCAGCAGGGTCTTGAGCAGTTGGCTAGCCATGGTTCGCCTTCAGGTGGTGTGCCAGGGGCCGATGTGAGCCCAGGACAGGACCCCCTCGACAAAAATCCAGACGATGGTCACCGGGATCAGCACCTTCCAGCCCAACCGCATGATCTGGTCATAGCGATAGCGTGGGAAGGTCGCGCGGAACCACAGGAACAGGAACAGGAACAGGAAGCCCTTGAGAAACAGCCAGCCAAAGCTCGAGGTCGCCAGGATGGTCTGGCCGAGCACCGGCCAGCCGTCGAAGGGACTCAACCACCCGCCCATGAAGAAGATCGCCGTGAGGAAGGAGATCAGGATCATGTTGGCGTATTCGGCCAGGAAGAACAGCGCGAACGCCATGCCCGAGTATTCGACATGGAAGCCGGCGACGATTTCCGATTCGCCCTCGGCCACATCGAAGGGCGCACGATTGGTCTCGGCGACCCCGGAGATGAAATACACCACGAACAGCGGGAACAGCCAGGTCCAGTTCCAGGTGAACATGCCACCTTGCTGGTGGCGCACGATGGCGCCCAGGTTGAGGCTCCCCGAGGTCATCAACACACCGACCAGTGCGAAGCCCATCGCGATTTCATACGCGACGATCTGCGCGGCCGAACGCATGGCACCGAGGAATGCGTACTTGGAGTTCGACGCCCAGCCGGCCAGGATCACCCCGTACACGCCGGCCGAGGTCAGCGCCAGCAGGAACAGCAGGCCGGCATCGACGTTGGCAATGGTCAGATCCGGCGACAGCGGCATCACCGACCAGGCGGCAAATGCCGTCACCAGGGTGATGACCGGGGCCAGGGCGAACAGGAACTTGTTGGCCTTGGCCGGAATGATCACTTCCTTGGTGATCAGCTTGACGACGTCGGCGAACGGCTGACCCAGACCCGGAATCATGCCGAGGATGGCAACGCGGTTCGGGCCGCGGCGCAGCTGCATCCAGCCAATGACCTTGCGTTCCCACAGCGTGGTCAGGGCCACCAGCAGGATCAAGGAAATGGTGACGGCCAGGATCCACAAGGTCGAAATCGTTGTGGAGCGCACGATGTCCGGCAAAGCGCTCCAGGCAGTTGTGAGGTTATTCAGCACAATCGCGCCTCAGATTCAGTAGGTCGCGGGCGCACTGCGCCCCTCGACGGTGCGCTGCAGTGACGGCGCGCGCCGCACCACGGCATCGACCTGGTACATGGGAACATCGACGGTGTTGGCGGCCGCGGCCGTGTCCGTCACCGCCCGCGAGCCCACCCAGGCCGGCGGCAGGCCCTCGGCGCAGATGGTCCGCAGCTCATCACGGACCTGCTCGGAGGTCTGGTATTCGAATTGCTGAATACCCAGCTCCGTGCCCAGCACGCGCAGCACCTTCCAGCCCGGGCGTGACTCACCGTGACCGCGGGCGGCGGCCGTGAAGCTCTGCCACACCCCTTCCAGGTTCACGTACGTGCCCGAGGTCTCCGCGAAGGTGCCGATCGGCAGCACCACGTGGGCAATCTGTTTCAGCTGCTCGGTCATGTACGGCGTGACGGCCACCACCAGGTCCGCCGCGGCCAGCGCCTTGATGCCGTCCGGGCTCAACGAATCCGCCTCAGGCTCGATGCCGCCGAACAGGATGTAGGCGCGCAAG
This sequence comes from Steroidobacteraceae bacterium, assembly GCA_035485475.1. Lineage (GTDB taxonomy): Bacteria > Pseudomonadota > Gammaproteobacteria > Steroidobacterales > Steroidobacteraceae > DAIDKA01. The sequence goes on from DATHOA010000060.1 coordinate 3,312, forward strand.
GGCGCCTGGAGCATCTCGGCGGCATTCTTGCCCACGCTGGACAGCGCCTTGCCACCGGCTTCCCGGTGCGGCACGCATCCGGCGAGGTAGGCGCCGGCGGCATTGCCGCCTTCGGCCAACTCGGCCAGCGAGGCGCCGGCCAGCTGCGCGATGGCGCCCGCCAGGGCGCGCAGGTCGGCGTACTGCGGATGACGCAGCGCCAGGGCCCCGAGCCACACGGCGCGCTTCGGACCGGACAGCAGGGCGGCGGCCACGGCCTGACGGGCTGCGGTGACCGTGGCGTTGCCCGTCACCGTGGTGAGATGCGCAGGTATCGGGCTGCCGCTCTTTGCCGCCACCGCGGCCAGTATTGCGGCGAGGTCAGCCACCTGTGCCGTCGGTGCGGACGGCAGGAAGGCGGCGACAGGGAACTTGTAGTCAAACTGCGCCGGGTTCACGAAGCTGACCGCGGCGCCGGCCAAAGCGGCCTTGCGCACGCGGTGCGCCAGTACCGGCACCTCGCGACGCAGGTTCGAACCGATGATGAGCAGGCTGTTGAGATGATCCACGTCCGCAATGCGCATGCCGAGGTTCGGATACGCTGCATCGGCGGTCTGATCCCCGAAATCGCGCCGGCGCAGGCGATGATCGATGTTGGCCGACCCCAAGCCGCGCGTCAGGCGGTTCAGCAGGTACAGCTCCTCGGTCGTTGCCGACGCGCTGCTCAGCGTGCCCAGGCTGCCGCCATGTTTGCGCAGGCCATCGACGGCAACGGCGAGTGCGGACTCCCAACTCACCTGCGTCCAGCTGCCGCCCTCGCGCACCAGCGGCGCGCCGATGCGGTCGGTGCTGTATACCCCTTCATAGCTGAAGCGGTCGCGATCGGCGATCCAGGTCTCGTTGATGGCTTCGTTGTCACGGGGCACGACCCGCATCAGCTTGCCGCGCAGCACATGGCCGAACAGGTTCGTGCCGACGCCATCATGCGGGGACACCAGCGGATGGGCGATCATTTCCCAGGCGCGTGCACTGAAGCGGAACGGCTTGGAGTTGAGCGCACCGACGGGGCACAGGTCGATGATGTTGCCGGACAGTTCATGATCCACGGTGTGCTCGACGAAGGCGCGCACCGAACTGTGCTCGCCGCGGCCCACCATCCCGAGCTCCTGCACGCCGGCGATCTCCTGCGTGAAGCGGATACAGCGCGTGCACTGGATGCAGCGGGTCATGTCGGTCGAGACCAGCGGCCCCAGACTCTCATCCGCCACCACGCGCTTGCGCTCGGCAAAGCGGGAGATATCCCGGCCGAATCCCACGGCCAGGTCCTGCAGCTCGCACTCCCCACCCTGATCGCAGATCGGGCAGTCGAGGGGATGATTGATGAGCAGGAATTCCATGGTCGCGCGCTGCGCCCCGGTCGCCTTCTGCGACTGGGTAAAGATCTTCATGCCTTCGGCCACGGGGGTGGCGCAGGCCGGCAATGGCTTCGGCGCCTTCTCCACCTCCACCAGGCACATGCGGCAGTTGGCCGCGATGGACAGCTTGTCGTGGTAGCAGAAGCGCGGGACATAGGCGCCATGCGCGTCCGTGACGCGAATGATCATCTCGCCCTTGCGCGCCTTCATGGGCACGCCATTCACTTCGATATTGACGAACTCTTCAGCCATATATTGAGACTCGTTACGCTGCCGCCAGGCCCTGACTCTCGACGATGCTGCGGCCGCCGTGATCGATCATGTATTCAAATTCGTGACGGTAGTGCTTCAGGAAGCTCTGCACCGGCCACGCCGCCGCATCGCCCAGCGCGCAGATGGTGTGTCCCTCGATGCGGTTGGCCACATCCAGCAGCAAGCCCAGATCCTCGCGGCGACCCTGCCCGGCCAGAATCCGCTTCAGCATGCGGTCCATCCATCCGGTGCCCTCACGGCAGGGCGTGCACTGTCCGCAGGACTCGGAGGTGTAGAAGCGCGCCAGGCGCTCCAGCACCCGCACCATGCAGGTGGTCTCATCCATGATGATCACGGCCGCCGAGCCGATCGAGGAACCCGTGGTCTTCATGGAGTCGTAGTCCATGTTGACGTTCATGATCAGCTCGGCCGGCACCACCGGCACCGAGGAGCCGCCCGGAATCACGGCCTTCAACTTGCGGCCCTTCCACACCCCGCCGGCGATCTCCAGCAGGTCGCGGAACGGTACACCCATCGGCAGCTCGAAGTTGCCGGGGTTGTTGACGTGCCCGGACACCGAGAAAATGTTGGTGCCACCCGCGTTCTTCGGCCCCAGGCTTGCGAACCACTCCGCGCCCTTGCGCAGGATGGCCGGGACGGAGGCAAAACTTTGGGTGTTGTTGATGGTGGTGGGCTTGCCATACAGGCCGAAGTTCGCCGGGAACGGCGGCTTGAAGCGCGGCTTGCCCTGCTTGCCTTCGAGCGAGTCCAGCAGCGCCGTCTCCTCGCCGCAGATGTAGGCACCGGCGCCGATGAAGGTGTGCAGGTCAAAAGTGATGCCCGAACCTTTGATATTCGCGCCCAGCAAGCCCGCCGCATAGGCTTCCTGCAGCGCCGCCTCGAAGCGCGGCACCGGTTCGCCCAGGAATTCACCGCGGATGTAGTTGTAGCCCACGGTGGCGCCCATGGCGAAACCACCGATGGCCATGCCTTCGATGAGCGCATGCGGGTTGAACCGCAGGATGTCGCGATCGTGGCAGGTGCCCGGCTCGCTCTCATCGGAATTGCAGACCACGTACTTCTGGATCGGCGAGCTGCGCGGCATGAAGCTCCACTTCATGCCGGTCGGAAAGCCCGCGCCGCCGCGGCCGCGCAG
>DATHOA010000061.1:0-2138 GCA_035485475.1 Steroidobacteraceae bacterium
TTTGGTGGCGTTGTAGTCAGCGTAGAAAGGCTGGCCCACGAGTCCGTTGGTCGATGCAGTCTGCAGAATCGCGCCGCTGCCCCGCTCCCACATGTGGCGGGCCGCAGTCTGCGCCACGTAAAAAACGCCGGTGAGATTGACCGAGAGCACTTTCTCCCACTCCTCCGGAGTGATGTCGAGAAATTTGTGGCGGATGCTGATGCCGGCGTTGTTGACGAGCACATCGACCCCGTCCATCAGGCGGACGGCCTCGGCGAATGCGGCCTCGACCTGCATGAGGTCGGTGACGTCGGCGATAATGGCCTCGGCGAGGCCGGGTAACTCGCGCCGGATGTGGTCACATCCCTGAGCGTCGCGGTCGAGCACGCAGACGCGCGCACCTTCTTCCAGGAATCGTGCCGCCGTAGCCGCTCCGATTCCGCTGGCGCCTCCGGTGATCAGGATGCGCTTGTCTTTAAGACCTCGCATGGGGTTCCCTCGCGGCTCAACTTAACCGTGGCTCAATTTAACCACGAAGCGCACGTGGGAGCACGAGGGAACCACTTACGTCTTCGACACTGTTTCACCGGCGCCGCGGCTTTTCTGACCGAAAAGCAGCAGCAGCGGAAAAACAATACCGACTGCGGTGATCGGCCAGCCCGCCCGGCGCGTGACGATGCCCGTCAGGATAAAAACGGGCACTGAAATCCAGGCGGTGGCCTGTGCAAGAACGGCAGCGTGCAGGGAACCTATCAGCAAAGTGATCCCCGCCGCCAGCAGCAAGCCGCCGGTAAGAACGCCCAGCGCTCCGGCGACCAGCGGATACGTCTCGCTATTCATGATGCCCAGGTAGATCATCTCCTGGGCCCCGCCGGCAGCTTCCAGCGTACCCAACACTAGAGCGAACAGGGCCAGAGGCATTTGAGCGCGCATCGTGAAACCTCCTTCATTCGGAGCATCTAGATCAGGCGTTGATAACCTTCGGTTATTTCTTGCTGCGTTCTTCGTCGACCACCTGACGAGCCGCCGTCACAATCGCTTCCGGGGCTTCGGCCATACCGTGTTCTGCATCCACGACTACTTGCCGTCCACGCGTCGACAGCCGCGCCAGACTGGCTTGCAATTGATGCACCCAGGTCTGGTGATATTCCGCTGCTTCTTTCTCCAGACCAGGTGGAGCCCAGTACCGTCCCGCCGTCAGCACCACTAACGGACGGTCACCCAGGCTGCCTGCATTACGTGCTGCGCCGTCTAGATCCGGATTTCCTCCCCCGCCGTTCGGGACGACCTTGCCACCATCGGTTGCTGCGCATGCCTGCTCGGCATCGGTTTCAAGCGCTTTCGGCTGCGCTTCCAGCTTCGCCAATGTGTCCTGCTGCGGGTTGACTTGCGAAGGAACAGGACCACCCGTTCTGCTTGCGGCGAATCGCAGCACGCCAAATCGTGCCAACCCAGGCAGGGACACGCAGATCAGATGCCGCACGTTCGGTGACATCCTTGCCGACATCCCGAGCATGAAGGCGGGCTCTTGCTGGTCGGGATGGGTTGAGTCAACCAGAACCAGACCCGCAACGTCAGACGGATAATGCGCCGTGTAAACGCGTGCGTATTCCCCCCCGATCGACGCGCCCACCAATATGTAGGGCGGCGGCACACCCGCGCGTTGCAGCGTTTCGTGAAGATCGCTAGTGATACTTGCACTGCTTCTCGGTGACGACGGCGGATCGCTCCAACCCACGCCCGCGCGGTCGTACCAGCAAGCGCGAGTGAAGTCTGCGATTTTTGGCTGCACCCAGGACCACGAGTAGCCGGGCTCGTTACCTCCCGTCTCGAGAATCACCGCCGGACTACCTTCGCCCGAGCAGTAAAGGTTCAGGGTGCGTCCACCGATGTCAACCGCCTGTCCGATTCGCGGAGGCAGCTGCCTGGCATCGCTCGCTCGCCCGACCTGTTCATAGGCAAATCCCCCCAGAAGGGCCAGCACCAGCAGAGTCAGCAATGCGAACGAGAGTCTCCGAACCCACTTTCTCATGTGCGGACCTCCTCATGAGAACTGACCGAATCACATTCGGCGCAAGGATCAGTCAGTCCTGTTCGTACTGGGCCGTATGTTTGCCAGGCGATGAACTCCAGTTCGCCCTAGCGCAAACAAAATTCCC
>DATHOA010000062.1:0-17602 GCA_035485475.1 Steroidobacteraceae bacterium
CGCGTCGCCTGCGGCGCCATAGCACTGGCCTGTGTGGGGACAGGCCTGGCCCAGGTCCCGCCGACCGCGGCCCCCGATCAGGCGGCCCTGCTGCAGAGCAGTGATCCACAGCTGGCGGCCAACAAGAAGCTGGTGTTCGACATGTGGCGCGCCATCATCCAGGGCGCCCACGTTGAACTCGCGCCGAAGTACTTCACCAAGGACTACATCCAGCACAATCCCAACGTCGCCACGGGCCGCGATGCCATGGTCGAGTACATGAAGTCCACGCGCCCGGTGCGGCCGATTGATGCGACGATCACCTTTCCCGTCATCGCCATCATGGCCGAGGGCGACAAGGTGTTGATCGCGACGGTGGCCTACAGCCCGGATCCGGCGGCACCCGGCACCCGGTATGCCGGTACGCATTTTGATCTGTTCCGCATCGAGAACGGCAAGATTGCCGAGCATTGGGACAGCGTGGCCAAGGATCCGGCGGCCCTGCATTTCAATCCGAACACCGACAGCAAGCCGGACGCGCCGAAATGACCGATAGCGCACCACGCCGCGTCGTCACGGGTCACGACGGCACCGGCAAATCGGTGGTGCTGTCCGATGGACCCCCTCCGCAGCACCATCCCATGCACGGCGCGGAAGTGGGGGCGGATTTCTTCGAGATCTGGAATTCGACCCGGCCGGTGCCGGCGCTGAGCGCGCAGGAGAGCGAGCCCAATGAACGCGCCTTCACCATCATGCCGGTGTCGGGGCACCTGCTGCGCATCATCGAGATCTATCCGCCCAGTCAGGGTGGCAAACGCACCGTGATGCACCGCACCCGCACCCTCGACTATGTGGTGGTGATCAAAGGGGAGATCGTGCTGGTGCTCGATGACAGCGAGGTTACGCTGCGCGCGGGCGATGTCGTCGTGCAGCGCGGTACCGACCATGCCTGGGAAAACCGGTCGAATCAGCCGGCACGGATGGCATTCTTCCACATCGATGCGCAGTTTGATGCCGAGCTGCTCAAAGTGCTGCCGCAGCCCCTGGAACTGATGCGCTGACGGCTGCACTAAGGGGGTATATCCTGTAATTCAAAGGGCGCAAGCATGTCAGCCAATCCAAGAGTATTACCAATGGTAAAAGTTGTCTCCCGCGCGGTTCTGGGCGCTGCGCTGTTCGGCCTGATGCTGGCGGCCCCGCTATCGGCGGCCGAGCCAGCGGTCGCGATTCCGGCGCCTGCCTACGATGTGCCAAAGGCCGCAGGGCCGCTGCAGACGGCGGTGCTGTCCGGTGGGTGCTTCTGGGGCGTCCAGGGTGTGTTCGAGCACCTGGTGGGCGTGCGCCAGGTGCTGTCGGGCTATTCCGGTGGCGCGAAAAGCAATGCCATCTATGAAGTGGTGAGCGGTGGCAATACGGGGCATGCGGAGTCCGTGCAGATCACCTACGACCCATCGAAAGTCAGTTACGGTGAGATCCTGCAGGTGTATTTCTCGGTGGCCCACAATCCAACCGAGCTGAATCGTCAGGGCCCCGATGTCGGCACCCAGTACCGTTCCGTCATCTTCTTTGCCAATCAGGCGCAGCAGAAAGTTGCCGCAGGCTACATCGCGCAACTGTCCAAGAGCGGGGTCTTCGGCGCGCCCATCGTCACGCAGCTGTCGCCGCTGCAGGGCTTCTATCCGGCGGAGGGCTACCATCAGGACTATCTGCTGGAGAATCCGACGAATCCTTATATCGCCTACAACGATCTGCCGAAGATCCGTAATTTCCAGAAGCTGCTGCCGGTCTTGTATCAGGCAAAGGCCGTGACGGTCACGGAACTGAAGCAGTAGGAATTTTTCGATGGTCCTAGCCCTTCTGGCGTTCCTGGGGGGTGCGTTGACGATCGTCAGTCCGTGCATCCTGCCGGTACTGCCCTTCGTGTTCGCCCGCGGCGGCCGCTCCTTCGCCAGTAGCACGTTACCCTTACTCCTCGGCATGGCACTCACCTTCGCGGGCGTCGCGACCCTGGCGGCGGTCGGCGGCTCCTGGGCCATACGCGTGAACTCCTGGGGGCGCTGGGCCGCGCTGGTGCTGCTTACCCTCTTCGGTGTGGCGCTGCTGTCGCGGCGGCTGGCTGACTGGGCCTCGCGGCCGCTGGTTGCGTTCGGCAATCGCGTGCTGGCGTCGGGCGAGCAGGCCGGATCCGCCAGCGTGGTGCAGTCCCTGCTGCTGGGTGTGGCAACGGGCTTCCTGTGGGCCCCCTGTGCCGGTCCCATCCTGGGATTGATCCTGACGGGCGCGGCCTTGAGCGGACCGAACCCGCGGACTACCTTGCTGCTGCTGGCGTATGCGGCCGGTGCCGCGACGTCGCTGGCCATCGTGATGCTGGCCGGGGGCCGGGTGGCGCGGGCGTTCAAGAACTCCTTAGGGGCCGGGGAGTGGGTGCGGCGCGGCCTGGGCGTACTGGTCCTGGCCGCGGTGGTCGCGATCGGCCTGGGGTGGGATACGGGGATCCTGACGCAGCTGTCGTTGAACGGAACCAATTCGCTCGAGCAGGCGCTGCTGGCGAAGATCCATTCCGCGACGCTGACGGCGCCGAAGAGTGCCGGGGGCAGCCTGCCCGCGGAGGGCCCGATGCCGTCCCTGGACGGCGCCGTTGCCTGGCTGAACTCGCCACCCCTGAGCACGCAGGGCTTGCGCGGCAAGGTCGTACTCATCGACTTCTGGACCTACTCGTGCATCAACTGCCTGCGCGAGCTACCCTATGTGAAGGCCTGGGCACAGAAATACGGACCGGCCGGCCTGGTCATTATCGGGGTGCACACACCGGAGTTCGCGTTTGAGCGCGTGGTCGGCAACGTCCAGAAGGCCATCAAGGATCTGGGCGTCACCTATCCCGTCGCAGTCGACAGCGACTACAAGATCTGGGGCGCATTCAATAACCAGTACTGGCCCGCGCTGTACTTCATCGACGGTACCGGCACCATTCGCCATCATCATTTTGGCGAGGGCGAGTACGACGACTCCGAGCGCATCATCAAGCAGCTGCTGACGGACAATGGTGCAAGCGTAGCGGCGGGTGCGGCCGAAATCAGCGCCCAGGGCGTGCAGGCGCCGGCCAGCAACATGTACCAGATATCGCCCGAGACGTACGTCGGGTATACCCGCGCCGAGCGCTTCTTCTCGCCACAGGCTGTTGCCAGGGATCAGTCGGCCCGGTACACCGTACCGCCGACACTCAGCGCCGACCAATGGGCACTCGGGGGTAACTGGACGGTGACCGGCGAGGGCGCCGTGCTGCAGCAGCCGGGTGGCAAGATCGTCTATCGTTTCAATGGCCGTGACCTGCACCTGGTGCTGGGCCCGGCGAAGGATGGCCAGGCCATTCACTTCAAAGTGCGTCTTGATGGCACCGATCCGGGCGCCAACAAGGGCGCAGACATTGGTCCCGACGGCTCTGGCGTCGTCACCGAGCAGCGGCTATACCAGCTGATTCGGCTGGCGCAGCCGGGCGCGGAACACACCGTGGAGATCGACTTCCTGGACGCAGGCGTCGAGGCCTTCGCGTTTACGTTCGGGTAAGTAGCGGAGATAGCGTCATGCAAAACCGAAGATCGTTGTTGGGCTCGATACTGGCGGTGGGTGGCGTGGGCTTGCTCGCCCGCGCGCGCGTTTCCGAGGCGGCGCCGGCCAAGGTCACCATCGTGATGTTCACCGATGCGGGCGTAAACCAGGGTCCGATGCTGGTCGATAAAATCGTAAAGACCGACGCAGAATGGCGCGCGCAACTGCCTGCCGCTTCCTTCAAGGTGGCCCGTCATGCCGGCACCGAGCTACCGTTCAGCGGTCCTTATAATGCACTGCATGATCACGGGCTGTTCCGCTGCATCTGCTGCGGCACCGCCTTGTACAGCTCGGACACCAAGTTCGAATCCGGCACCGGCTGGCCCAGTTTCTGGCAGCCCATCGCCAAGCAGAATGTCGTGGAGAAATCCGACAGTACCGAGGGCATGCAGCGCACCGAAATACTGTGTACCCGTTGTGATGCGCACCTGGGTCATGTGTTCGACGACGGCCCACGCCCCACGGGACTGCGTTACTGCATGAATTCGGTGGCGCTGAAGTTCGTCAAGCGCGCCTAGCCAACAATTGATCCGGGCGCCCGGGCGACTATACTGTGGCCACAATGACGTCAACTTCGACGGTCCCACAGCCACCGGGTCGTGTAGGCCGCCTGCACCCGAAGCGCCTGAGCAAGATGACCGCTGCCATTGCGGCTCTTGCCGGTGCCCTGTCAGTTGGGGTCGGGGTGCTCGCCTCACAGCTCGCGCCGCACGGGCTGCGGGGGATTGCCGTCTCATTGCACCTCGCCCGGGAACCCCTGATAGTCAAGATCGCCGCCGGCATCGGGACTATCGCGGTCGCAACCGCCGCCGTGTCAGGCGTACTGCATTTCTACCTATGGTGGCAGGAGCGCAACCTCGACTGAGTCAGCGGTCGGTGACACACAGTGATCATGCCTGCCTACACACCGGCCCAGAGCAGCCGCCTATAGTTCTTTCAATGACTTCTGAAAACTTTTTAGAAGCAAGGGAGGGGCCATGGATCTTTTGATCGTTCTGATTGTGCTGCTACTCCTGTTCGGCGGGGGCGGGGGACTGTACTGGGGACTCGGAGCCGGCTGGGGCATTGGACCTATCGGTTTGATCGTTGCCGTGCTGGTCATCGCCTTCCTGCTCAACGGGTATCGCGGCCGACGCGGGCCGCGACTATAGGTGATCGCGGCGCGCCACGGGTCAGCGGTGGGGGGTGCGCAGGCACCCCCCTGCGTCCTGAGCATTTTCGGCATCACCGGGGATCTGGCCAAACGCCTGCTGTTCCCCTCGCTCTACAACCTTGCGGCCGCGGGAACCTTGCCGGATGACTTCCGCCTGATAGGCGTCGGCCGGCGCGATTGGAACGATCAGGTACTGCGCAAGTATTTGCGTGATTCTCTCAAGCTCTTTTTAGGTCGCACGCCGGACGCGCGCGTGAGCAGCTGGCTGTCCGCGCGGATTTTCTATCAGAAAACGCTGTTCGACGATCAGGCGGGATTTGTGGCCCTGGCCCAGAAGATACGCCTCGTGGCGCCGCGCAAGCAGAGCGTTCCGAACCGGCTCTACTACCTGTCGGTGGCGCCGGAATTCATTGAGCAGATTGTCGGTCGACTCAGTCACGCGGCGCTGACGAACGAAGGCAGCGGGGCGTGGGCAAGAGTGATTGTCGAGAAGCCGTTCGGGCATGATTTCGCCTCCGCCGCGGCGCTCAATCAAAAGCTGTTGCATATCCTCAATGAGCGGCAGGTCTATCGCATCGATCATTATGCGGGCAAGGATGCCGTCCAGGACTTGACGGTATTTAGATTCTCGAACGCGATCATCGAGCCGCTATGGCATCGCTCCTTGATCGATAGTGTACAAATCACAGCATCGGAAACAGTCGGCGTCGAGGAGCGGGCCGACTTTTACGAACACTCCGGGGCGCTGCGCGATATGGTGCCGAACCATCTGATGGAGTTGCTCTCGCTGATCGCCATGGAGCCGCCGGTCTCCTTCTCCGTGGATCATATGCGCGCGAAGCAAGTCGAGCTGCTTGAGTCGGTGCGGCATATTCGGCCGCGGGCTGTGAGTCGCTTTTCTCCGGATGTGAGCCACTATGCGGTGCGCGGCCAATATTCCGCCGGCAAAGTCGGCAAGCAGGCCGTGCCGGCCTATCGGCGCGAGCAGGGCGTCAGTCCGCGATCACAGACCGAGACCTATGTGGCGTTGAAACTCGAAATCGACAATTGGCGCTGGTCCGGGGTGCCATTCTTTCTGCGCACCGGCAAGCGTTTGACGAATTCGGTAACGGAAATCGCGGTGCAGTTCCGGCCCGCGCCGGCACGCCTCTTTCCCAAAGTCGCCGCAGACACGGCGGCGCCAAACACCATGGTCTTTGCAATGAAGCCGAAGCAAGGCATCGATATGGCCTTTTGCGCGCGCGCCCCCGGCCTGGAAAACCAGGTCATGGCTGGCGATATGGCGTTCGAATTCCCGGCAGGACCGTTCGGTAAGGATCCCAAGGGATATGAGCGGCCGCTGCACGATGCGATGTTGGGCGACCCGATCCTGTTCCCCAGCGCAGCCTTCATCGAGCTGGGTTGGAAGTTGGTGCAACCGCTGCTCGATGCCTGGTCGCCAGAAAAGAGGGCGGCTGTACCGAAGTATGCTGCGGGCAGCCAGGGCCCGCGCGAAGCGGATCACCTGCTGGCGCAGAGTGGCCACAAATGGCGAGTCCTGCGCTGAATTGCTCCTTGGGGGGAGTCAGCTTTCCTCCATGCGCCGCTCTTCTTCCCGGATGAGGGCGACCTCCGAGAAATCGAGTTCGGCCTGCAGCATCAGATAGGTGTCACTGTCGATACGCTGCGCATCCCGCAATCGATCGAGCGCCGCACGCTGCTGGCGTGTCGCGATAAGACCCAGGCGGCGCCACTCCTCCAGGGAAGCGGAGTCCCCCGCTGGCGCGACGGCTGAGCGGGCAGTCTCAAACGCATAGCGCCAATGATCTGCATGGGGGCCGGTGTCGGTCTGCAGTGCGGCGAGCGCCGCCGCGGCCAGCTGTGCGCGTGCGGCCGCAAGTTCCGCGAGCGAGCCGTCGTCGCGATCCAGCCGCAACAGCCGTACCAGGGGCGCGAGAGTCAGACCCTGTATGACCAATGTCGCCAGCACCACCGCAAAGGCCGTGAGGACGATCAGGTCGCGCTGCGGAAACTCAGGCGACAGTGCGAAGGCGGTGGCGAGGGTCACGAGGCCGCGCATGCCGCACCAGCCGACCAGCACTGCGTGACGCCAACTCGGCGGCTCGAATTCCCCGCGCAGCCAGCGAATATGGCAAGCCAGGCGGCTGTACGTCAGTACCCAGGCAATGCGCACGACCGTGAGGCAAATGACCACCGCGGTTGCGAACCATACTGCCTCGCGCAGGCGCTCCGGCGCCATGGCGTCCACGATCGAGCGCGCCTGCAGGCCCATCAGCAGGAAGGCGAGGACATTGAGCAGGAACACGGCCGAGTCCCACACTGCAAAACTGTGGATGCGTGAGCGGGGGCGAATGATGCGAGTCGCAGAGCGCGCGATCGTCATCGCGAAGGCGACCAGGCACAGCACGGCCGACAGGCCCAGGCGGTCGGCGATGAGCCACACGCCGAAGCTGGCGAGGAATTCAAAGAGATTGCCGCCCAGTGTTCCGGAGAGCAAGGGCATGACGTAGCGGACCAATTTGGCGAGTACGATGCCCAACAACACACCGCCCGGCGCCGCAACACCGATTCGCAGCGCGAGGCCGCCGCTGATTACGCCTTGCTGCTGCAGCGACAGCGCGGCACTGAACAGCAGCAGGGCGGTCGCATCATTGAGCAGGCTCTCGCCCTTCAGTATCGTGACGGAGCGGCGCGGCATGCGTACGGTGCGCAGAATCGCCGTGGCGGCAGCGGCATCGGGAGGCGCCACGATCGCGCCGAGCGCCAGCGCCGCGTACAGCGGCAGGCCGGCCATTGCGACGCCGAGCCAGGCCACGGCACCGGCGCTCAACAGCACGGCCAATACCGCCAGCGAAAACAGGGGTCGCCACAGGCTGCGGATTGCGGCGATCGGGAAATCAAAGGCCGCATCCACCAGGGCGGGTGCGACAAACAGCGGTAGCGCGGTGCGCGGGTCGAGGCCGATGCGCGGCGCGCCAGGGACAAGAGCCAGCAGTACCCCGGCGCCGGCCAGCATGGTCGGATAGGGAATCGCCAGACGCCGGGAGACCTGCAGCAGCAGTACCGCAACGGTCAGCAGGGCCAGCAGGCTTTCAAAAAATGACATGGTCTTCGACCCAGTTCGCGGCCACCAGGCCACTTTGCCAGGCGCCATGCGCCGTGGAGAAATCCGTCCGGGAACACGCCTCACCGGCGAAGCACAGATGCTCGCTGACGGGCCGGGCCAATACGGCCCGGGCATCGGCGTGTCCGGGCAATGCGTGGCTGTAGGAACCGCCGATCGTTGGCTCGTGAGCCCAGCGCGTGGCCGCGATCGGGGTCAGGCCCCGGGCGAAGTCGGCTCCCAGCAGCTCGCGCAACTCGCCGATGACAAATGCGGCGGCCGCCTCGCCGCCCGCTTTTTCCAACTCGCACGCCCAGGCGCCGCCCAGAAAGCACTCGATGACGGGACGTCCGAACGGGCGCAGGTAGTAGCTACCCGTCGCGGTCCGGTCGTAGCGACCGAGCAGGTGTGATTCCACTGGCACGGCTGCCGGGTTGGCAATGGACAGGAAGACCTTGTCGGCCAGCCCAAGCGGCAGATGCGACGCCGCATCCAGATGCTCATCGACCGCGGGCAGGAAGCGGATCCGGCCCTGTGCGAGGACCGCGGTCGACACGGCCACGATCGCCGCCCGTGCGCGGATGGTCCCGCGATTGGTTTGCAGCACAACGTCGGAGTCATGCGTGAGGGACTCCACGCGGGTCCCCAGCGCCGTCGGGATATCGGCGCCGAGACTCACAATGAAGGCGCCGTAGCCACTCGGCACGCGCCAGTTGTCATCGGTCGACGCATCTTCATAGGTGAGGTAATCGACCACCGAGAGCTGGTCGATTTCCGTACCATTTATGTAGCTGCTGACTCCGTCGATGAAGGGCCGCCATCGATCATCGGGCGCCAACGCATCCCCCACGGCATCGCTCTTGGGAGGATCACGATGCAGCTGTTCACCCAGCCGTTCGTATGCCGCCCAGGCCTCGCGTTGATCCTTGATGGGGAAGTCCAGGTTGTGCAGTTGGCGCTTCCAGGCCGCCTCACTGCGATCCAGCTCCTGCCCCCGCGCTGCAGCGAGTGTCGCCAGCGCATTGCGCCGGGCTGAATGCAGCCAGCCGCACCCCAGGTCCAGCGGCAATGCCTGGGCGATCGTGGTTCGCGCCCGTCCGCCGAGCTGCGGCAATGCCTCGATGAGCAACACCGAGCGGCGCAATTCGGTAAGGCGCCGAGCCGCCGCGATACCCGCGGCACCCCCGCCGACAATGGCCACATCCACGCGGTCGCTCACGTTTTCTTCAACCCGATGCTTGCCAAGCCAGAGTATGGCCATGAGTTGTTATTTTTTCGAGCGCCTTGCGCCGCGAGCTTAAGACTGAGCACGACAGCGAGGCGTTGCAGGTCTACACTTACGCGCGCTGAGGGGCCGCGCGGGTATCAAGCCAGTGCAGCCTGCGCGATGATACGTTTGGTAACCTTGAAAAGTCTGATCCCATGTATCTCGAAATCGGGTATTCGAACGAACCAAGCGCCTCACGCTTGGTGGCCAGTCAGGGCGGCAAGCCCAAGGATCTCGTTCGAGTTCCCCCGTCACCGTACGTGGATGCCGTCTTTGTTGAAGTCGTTGCACCTACCGCTACGGCCAGTTATCGCCCTGACGTATATTTGACTCGCGCTCAGGCGGCGATCCGGCTTTATACCTCGATATTCAACTATCGGGAGCGCCCCAGCGCAGGGCTTTTCGTTTCGGCCTGAGCTGCCCGGTGCGACGGACCCGCTCCCGAAATTCGCACCCGCGGCGGCTAGGGCAACAAAACATCCGTCTGTGAAAAGTCGCCGCCCTTAAATAGCAGCGGTTCGGCTCGGCACTTCGCGAGGGCGTAAGCGAAGCAATCGCCGAAGTTGAGGCCCGCGGGATGCCGGCCTTTGCCGAATTGCCGGAATGCTTCGCGTGCTGCATTCGCCTGCGCCACGTCAACCGCGACGATCTCAACGTCTGCCGCCGCGAGCAACCGATCGAGCGCCCGGACGCCTTCAGCGCCATGTCGTGATTCCAGAATCATCGAGGTTTCGACGAAGCTGGCAGCTGAGAACAGGCGTTTCTCCGCGGCTTCGATGGCTTCGGTGAACGTGCGCCGCTCCGGTTCATCAAACAGGACCGCCAGCAGCGCCGAAGTATCGAGCACCATCAGCGCGGCAGACCGTGCTCGTCGTAACCGACTATTTCGTCCGGCAGCCGCGGGTCGAGGAGCGGCAGGGCCGCGCATTCTTTGCCGATCGTATCGAGTTCGTCGGCGAGGGATCGTCGATGGCGGGCGCGTTTCACGCGCTCCAACCGATCGCGCACGGCCTTGGTCACCGCCTCGGTTTTGGTTTCGCCAGTGAGGCGCGCCAGTTCAGCCGCCAGGGCCTCGGTTTCCGGGCTTCTGATGTTCAGGGCCATCGCCTTCCCTACAGCTACATTGATGGCTACACCGTATCATTCAGTCGTGAGCCTCGTCAAATGGCACGCGATGTGGTATCAAAATATATACAACGAAATCAAATAGTTTAGCTATATACCTCATGTAATTCTTAGATGAGGAGGAATCGCTGCCGCTCAACGCGTCAGGCCGGCGAAATTCATCAGGGTGCGCAACAGGCCGGCCACCACCGCAAGCGAAATCACGCTCACCAGCCAGATCACGATGAACCAGCCGATGCGCCGGACCCAAAGCCGCTGTCCTGATCCGACGGGCGACGCCATCAGTGATACCCCTCGCCAGGCTTCACCTTGCCGCGGAACACAAAATAGGACCATGCCGTATAAGCGAGGATGACGGGAATGATGAGCAGGGCTCCGACGAGCGTAAATCCCATGCTTTCGGGCGGCGCGGCTGCCTCGCGGATTGAGACACTGGGCGGGATGATGTTGGGCCAAAGACTGATGGCGAAGCCGCTGTAGCCCAGGAGCAGCAGAAATAACGTGAGCAGAAAGGGCGCTGCGTGCGTCTCGCGTTTCAGGACCCTGAGGATCGCCCAGGTGGTCGCCAGCACGAGCAGCGGTACCGGGGCAAAGAAGAACAGATTCGGCAAGGTGAACCAGCGCGCGGCGACGGGTGGATGTGTGAGCGGCGTCCACAGGCTGACAATGCCAATGGCAGCCAGCAGGACGAGCGTGGCGGGGCGAGCCAGGCCTACCATACGACGTTGCAGGGCCCCGTCGGTCTTCATGATCAGCCATGTGCAGCCGAGGAGGGCATAGGCGACGACGAGACCCACCCCCGTGAACAGACTGAACGGTGTCAGCCAGTCAAAGACGCCCCCCGTGTAAGACGGCCCGGTGACCTTGAAGCCATTGATGAAGGCACCGAGACAGACGCCCTGTGAAAAGGTTGCGATGTAGGAACCCCAGGAGAAGGCTTTGTTCCAGAACTGCTTGTGCGACTCATGCGCCTTGAAACGGAACTCGAAGGCCACCCCGCGCCAGATCAGCCCGGCGAGCATCATGAGCAGCGGCAGGTAGAGCGCGCTCAGCAGCACCGAGTACGCCAACGGGAAGTTCGCCAGGAGAGCGGCGCCGCCCAGTACCAGCCATGTCTCGTTGCCGTCCCACACCGGTGCCACGGTGTTGATCATCGTGTCGCGGTCGCCTCGCTCCCGTACGAAGGGAAAGAGAATGCCGATCCCTAAGTCGAAACCGTCCATGACCACGTACATCATCAGTCCAAAGGCGATGATGAGGATCCAGATGAGGGGAAGATCGATGCCCATCTGCCTCAAGGCTCCGGTGCGGCCGACAGAGGTCGGGAGGGCCGCTGATGCAGCGGCATGCCATCCAGTCCGCCGCCCGGACTATCTGGACCATGGTCCTCGGGACCCTTGCCGATGAGCTTCAGCATGTAGAGGACGCCCGTCCCAAAAACGCCGCAGTACATGACGACGAAGACGATGAGCGTGGTACCGACCGCCAGCGCGGCGTGATTGGACACGGCATCGCGGGTGCGCATGACGCCGTACACGACCCAGGGCTGGCGGCCCATCTCCGTGGTGATCCACCCCGCCAGGATTGCAATCAGGCCGGCCGGCCCCAGCAGCATGGCAAAGCGCAGGAAGGGCTTTGATTGGAACAGGCGTCCCCGCCAGCGCAGCCACGCGCCCGTAAGGCCCAGCAGCAGCATCAGCATCCCCAAGCCCACCATGATGCGGAACGTCCAGAAGATCACGGTCGAGTCGGGCCGGTCCTGCGGTGCGAATTCCTTCAGGCCGGGAATGTGGCCGTTCCAGTCATGGGTCAGGATCAGGCTGCCGAGAGCGGGAACTTCGACTGCAAAGCGGGTCGTCTCCGCCGCCATGTCAGGCCAACCGAACAGGATCAGGGGCACGCTCTGGCCCGGAACATTCTGCCAATGGCCCTCGATCGCGGCGATTTTCGCCGGCTGATGCTTCAGGGTATTGAGCCCATGGGCATCGCCGATGAGGATCTGCACGGGCGCGACGAACAGCATCATCCACATCGCCATCGACAACATCGTCCGCACGCCCGGGTTGTCATGCCCCTTCAGCAGATGCCAGGCCCCCGAGGCTCCCACGATCAGAGCGGTCGCCAAATAGGCTGCGACCGTCATATGCGCGAGCCGGTAGGGAAAGGATGGATTGAAAATCACTTTCAGCCAAGCAACGGGTACGACCCGCCCGCCGATGATCTCGTAGCCTTGCGGCGTCTGCATCCAGCTGTTTGAGGCCAGGATCCAATTGGCCGATACCAGGGTGCCGAGCGCAACCATCAAGGACGCGAAGAAATGCAGTCCCGGTCCGACTTTGTTCCAGCCGAACAGGGCGACACCGAGAAAGCCGGCCTCGAGGAAGAAGGCGGTGAGAACCTCATAGGTGAGCAGGGGACCGGTGACGCCTCCGGCAAAGGCTGAGAAATAGCTCCAGTTGGTGCCGAACTCGTAGGCCATGACCAGTCCGGAGACCACGCCCATACCGAAGTTGACGGCAAAAATCCCCGACCAGAAACGATAGAGGCAGCGGTAGGTGGGGTCCTTCCGCCATAACCACAGCCCTTCCAACACGACGAGGTAGCTCGCCAGGCCGATCGAGATCGCCGGGAAGATGATGTGGAACGAGACCGTGAACCCGAATTGGATCCTGGCAAGCTCCAGTGCCGTCAATCCGAACATGGCCGCGTCCTTGCAACTGTTTGAGCCAAGGGAGCCTCAAGCAAATGTCCACAACCGGAGTGAGGGAATGATACGCGCTATCCCGCCTGCGGAGTATGCCGGCAGGTTCTGAGGATCGTAATCGGGGCCGGCACCGAACCTCAGGTTGTTCTGTCCCCCCCGGAAGGGGGATGGGCCCCAGGGCGGGACCCTCCGCAGTATCGATCCATGGCCGTAAATACTCAGAAGCCGCGCCGTACCGTAGGGACGTTAGCGTTCATCGCCTCCTGCGTGATGCTCGCTTCATGTCAGGAAGGCGTGTTGGATCCGCATGGGCCCGTCGGCCTTTCCGAGCGGGTCATTCTCTTCGATGCGACGGCGATCATGCTGGCGGTGGTCATTCCCGTCATCGTACTCACGCTCGCATTCGCCTGGTGGTTCCGCGCCGGCAATCGGCGGGCCCAATACACACCGGACTGGGCGTATTCGGGTCGCATCGAGCTGATAATCTGGGCGATTCCGGCGCTTCTGATTGCCTTTCTAGGTGGGATGGCCTGGATCAGCTCCCACGACCTCGATCCTCCCAAACCGCTGGTGGCCAAGGTGCCGCCCGTGGAGATCGAGGTGGTTTCGCTCGACTGGCGCTGGCTGTTCATCTATCCCGCCCAGGGAATTGCAACGGTAAACCAGCTCACGGTACCCGCGGGAATCCCGATTCATTTCAGACTGACCTCCAGCAGTGTCATGAACAGTTTCTTCATCCCGCAGCTGGGCAGCCAGATCTACACCATGCCGGGAATGACAACTCAGTTGAATCTGCAGGCAGATGACACCGGGACCTACAAAGGCCTCTCGGCACAGTTCAGTGGCGACGGCTTCTCCGACATGCGCTTCGCGTTGGTAGCCACTTCCCCTGGACAGTTCCAGCAATGGCTCGGGGAAACGCGCGCCAGGGGAGGAACGCTGGACAAAGTTGCATTCGCTGATCTGCTCAGACCGTCGCACGCGGCCGAATCCTTGAGTTATGGGCAGGTCGACCCGGAGCTTTTCAACAGTGTGGCGACCGGCAAGGTCGCCACCCGTTGGTCACCCGAGGAGGCACGCTGACATGCTCGGCAGATTGAGTTGGGATGCGATTCCGTTCGACCAGCCGATCCCGCTGGTGACCTCCATCGTCATGGTCTGCGGGATCTTCGCGATCCTGGCGCTGATCACCGTCAAGGGCTGGTGGCCGTATCTGTGGAATGAGTGGATCACCAGCGTCGATCACAAGCGCATCGGCGTGATGTACATGGTGCTGGCGCTGGTCATGCTGATTCGCGGCTTTGCGGATGCCATCATGATGCGCTCTCAGCTCGCCCTGGCGGCCGGGCACGCAGCGGGGTTTCTGCCGCCAGAGCACTACGATCAGATCTTCTCGGCACACGGCACGATCATGATCTTCTTCATGGCGATGCCGTTTGTCATCGGGTTGATGAATTTCGCCGTGCCTTTGCAGCTTGGCGTGCGCGACGTGGCCTTTCCGGTACTGAATTCGGTGAGCTTCTGGTTGACGGCCTCTGGGGTGCTGCTGGTCAATCTATCGCTGTTCATCGGCGAATTCGCCCGAACCGGATGGCTGGCGTATCCCCCGCTCAGTGAGCTGTCGTACTCCCCCGGAGTCGGAGTCGACTACTACCTGTGGTCGCTGCAGATCTCCGGCGTCGGAACGCTGTTATCCGGCATCAACCTCACGACGACGATACTGAAGATGCGCGCCCCCGGGATGGGCTACCGGCGTATGCCGGTCTTCTGCTGGACGGCGCTTGCGTCCAATCTGCTGATCGTCGCCGCGTTTCCCGTCCTGACCGCAACGTTTGGCATGCTGCTGCTGGATCGCTACTGTGATTTTCATTTCTTCACGAATGATCTTGGCGGCAATCCCATGATGTACGTCAACCTGATCTGGATCTGGGGGCATCCGGAGGTTTACATCCTGATATTGCCGGCATTCGGGGTGTTCTCCGAGGTGATCGCGACTTTTTCCGGGAAAGCACTGTTCGGTTATCGGTCGATGGTGATGGCGACGATGGTGATCTGCGTGCTGGCATTCATGGTGTGGCTGCACCACTTCTTCACCATGGGTGCCGGTGCTGACGTCAATGCCTTCTTCGGCGTCATGACCATGATCATTGCCATCCCGACCGGCGTGAAGGTATTCAATTGGCTGTTCACGCTGTATGGCGGGCGCGTGCGCTTCGCGGTGCCGGTGTACTGGACCATCGGCTTCATGGTCACCTTTGTCATTGGCGGCATGACCGGTGTATTGATGGCGATCCCACCCGCGGACTTTGTGCTGCACAACAGTCTGTTCCTCATCGCGCACTTCCATAACGTGATCATTGGCGGTGTCGTTTTCGGCGTCATGGCCGGTTACACCTACTGGTTCCCGAAGGCTTTCGGATTCAAGCTCAACGAGCCCATTGGCAAGGCGATCTTCTGGTGCTGGTTTCTCGGGTTCTATTTGGCCTTCATGCCGCTGTACGCATTGGGGCTCATGGGCGCAACGCGCCGCATGCAGCACTACCCGGACGTGCACTGGCAGCCGCTGATGCTGGTGGCCCTCGGGGGCGCCGTGCTGATCTTCTGCGGAATCGTTCTAACTGGCCTGCAGCTGGTGGTGAGTATTCGCGCGCGTGCCCGCAACCGCGACCTGACGGGTGACCCGTGGAACGGGCGTACGCTGGAGTGGTCGACCCCATCACCGCCGCCTGCTTGGAACTTCACCCATCTGCCTCAAGTGGATCGCGCGGATGCCTTCTGGGCGGCGAAGCAGGGTACCGGACCGGCTGTGCGGTCCAAGCCGGAGCGTCCACTCGGCCCGCTGCACGTGCCGCGTAACACTGCCACGGGGGTATTCGTTGCCTTCTTCGCGGTGATTCTTGGATTTGCACTCATCTGGCGGATCGAGTGGCTCGCGACAGTGGGCCTCATCGGTGCGGTGGCAGTCGCCCTGAGACAGGCGTGGCAGAAGGATCGGGAAATGGTCATCACAGCGGACGAGGTCTCGGAATTCGAGCGCCTGAACGTGCGGGAGACGGCATGAGCGCGACGATTGTATCCCTGGATCTCGATCCGGAAGTGCCCCTGTCGCAACAGGGGCCCGCGCCAGCGCGAGTCGTGGCGGGCTTCGGGTTCTGGCTGTTTTTACTGTCCGACATCATTTTGTTCGCGGCGTTGTTCGCAACCTATGCGGTTCTTTCCAGCGCAACCGCGGGCGGACCGACGGGCACGGAGCTGTTCGACAAGCGGCACGTCTTCATGGAAACGCTGTGCCTGCTTGCATCGAGCGTGACTTGCGGCTTCGGCAGTTTGGCCGTGGCCCGCACCGATGCACGAGCAATGTACCTGGCAATGATCGCCACGTTCGTGCTGGGCGCGGCATTCCTCTGGATGGAGGTGACGGAGTTCGCGGGAATGGTGTCGATGGGAGCGGGTCCTTCCCACAGCGCGTTCCTATCGGCGTTCTTCGCACTGGTCGGGACTCACGGCCTGCACGTGACCCTCGGACTTGCGTGGCTCGTGGTCATGCTGCTGCAGGTAGCGACGCTCGGCTTTCAGCCTATGGTGGCGCGCAGGTTCTTCTGCTTCGGCCTGTTCTGGCATGCCCTCGATATCGTGTGGATCGGCGTCTTCAGTATCGTCTACCTGGGAGCGCATTGATGCAAGCGGACTCTCCGGCGCAGGGACACTCTCCTGGCGTCGCTACAGGCTCTGACCCCCATCACGGACGAAGCTATCTCATCGGGCTCGGCTTCGCGCTTGTCCTGACGGCGGCGTCGTTCTGGGCATCCTCTACTCCCCTGGTGTATGCGCGGGCCTTGCCGGTGCTTATTGCGGTATTGGCAGTCGCGCAGATGGGGGTGCACGTAGCCTTCTTCCTGCATGTCTCCAGCGCACCCGATCAGGCGAATAACTTCCTGGCGCTGGCATTCGGTGTCTTCATCACTGCCCTGGTGGTGTTCGGATCGTTGTTCATTATGGCGAATCTGGACCACAACATGGTCTCGATGGATCAGCTGATGCAGATGCAGCGCTGATGAGGCCAGGCACACCCCGGTAGCGCAATTCATGGGACGGCGCATCGCGATGTACTTCGCCTGGGATCGCGCGGCCGAGGCCGCGGCGCCGCTGGGCGTTCTCGATAATCGATTTCCTGCGCTTTTTGAAGTACGACGCCTGTTCTGGCCGCGCTACGAAGGACTGGCGGATGTAGAGTGCTACGACCAGGGCATTGAGGGATTTCTGGCGGAAATCTTCCTCGCTAATTTCACGCGCTTTGCACAGCTGGTGCACACCCGGACCGGGCGCCCGCTGCAGATCGTTCAGCGCCGCTCACAGGCCGGAGTGGTGCCACTTGGTGCGAAATGGTTGTCTCAGGTAGACACTCTGATCATCGTCAGTTTTGATGGGCCACAGTCGGATCAGAAGGCCACGCCCGCCGAAGTGACCGCGATTGAGGACTTCCTGGACGATCCAGCGCACACGGTGTTCGTTTGCCCGCACCATGACATAGGTGACATGCAGGATGTGCCAGCGCAGGATGCGGACCGTCGGCGCAGAATGGAGTTCGATCATCACGGCGACAAGGCCATACCGGGACAGCAGCGCTTCGGAGGCTTTGGGCGGTCGTTGATGCGTGGGCTGGGC
>DATHOA010000063.1:0-2252 GCA_035485475.1 Steroidobacteraceae bacterium
TTCTACGCCCACGGCGCCCTGGCGCGCGCCGCGGATAACATCATGCAGGGCCAGGTCGACCGCGGGAGCTTCAGCGGCGCGGTGCTTGTCAGCCGGGCGGGCAAGGTGCTCTTTGAGCACGCCTATGGCATGGCGGATGCGCAGAGCGGAACAGGCAATACGCTGCACACCCGCTTCCGCATCGGCTCGATCACCAAGACATTTACCGCGATCATCGTGATGCAGCTGGAAGGCGAGCATCGGCTGACATTGGCCGACTCTGTTTGCTCGTATATCCAGGAGTGCCCGCCCGGCTGGGCGGCCATTACGCTCCATCATCTGCTGTCGCACACCTCAGGCATCTACAACCTGACGCGTACGAAACCCGGAGGGCAACCGCTTGAGCAGCTGCTGGCATCACCCACCACGCAGGCAAAGGTTTTCGCACGGTTCATTCACGAACCTCTCGGCTTCACGCCCGGTGCGAAGTTCGAGTACAGCAATTCAAACTACTGGTTACTGTCCCGGGTCATCGAGAAGGTCACCGGCCTGTCGTACGAACAAGTCCTTCAGCAGCGCATATTCGACCCGGCCGACATGCAGGATTCAGGGTTCACCCATGACTGGTCGACCACACCCCACGCGGCCATCGGCTACTGGGTGTCACGGCAAGGGAAACTCGAGCGCGCCCCAGTGGTCGATGGCAGCTGGTTGGCGGGGGACGGTGGCATCTATTCCACGGTGCTTGACCTCGAGAAGTTCAGCGATGCCCTGGACAGCGGAATCCTGGTTCCGCGCGCCACGCTTGAGCGCATGCGCAGGCCGGTCACGGCTGAATACGGTTACGGCTGGTCGACGCCGCGAATCTCAAAACTCACGGTGAATCGCCAGCAGGTGGGCCATGGCGGTTCCTTACCGGGATTCGTGAGCCAGTTTCAGCGTTTCGAAGCCGAAAAACTCACTGTCATTGTCCTGTCGAACAATCAGCGCAGTGACCCCCCTCAGGTGGCCGAGGGACTGGTGTCCGCAGTGTTCAAGGAGCCGTTCACGCCTTTGTACGAGCGCGAGAGTGTCGAGGTGCCGCAGGCCATTCTGCAACGCTACGTTGGCGACTATGATCTCGAAGGGGTGATCTGGACCCTGTTTCTGCGCAATGGACATCTGTTCGTCAAGGCAAAGGATGGCAGCACTCCAGACATTGAGCTGCTCGCGGAGTCGGAAGTTGTGTTCTTCATTCGCGGGAGCGACACCGACATTACGGTCCTGGAGAATGGCAAAGGGGAGGTGGACGGATTGTCGGCAAACATGCGCGACGCCTCCCGCTTCGCCAAGAAGCTGCGCTGAAGTCCGCCGTTCTTGCGACAATCAGCGGGCCGCGCAGGCGAAGTCTTTGCAAGAAGGTGCTGCCACGAACGCCACGGTCAGAAAATCCGGCTATTCGCGCCTGCGCGACGGATTGATTGCCTTTGGCGGAACGCTCTTTCCGGCACTGACGCGGCGGGCGCGACTGCGGGCCTGCTGGGCGCAGCCTGGTGATGCCACTGGATGGGCTGCAAGTTGGTACTTTGACCTGCTGCGCGAGCGCTTGAGCCCCGCGGCGGTGGTGGACGATAAAACCTGGTCGGATCTCGAGTTCCCACGGTTCTTCACCGCCATCGACACCACCAGTTCTGTGGTAGGCCGGCAATATCTCTTAGCCCAGCTGCGTACCTATGAATACGACAAGGCTGAGCTGGACCAGCGTCACCGGGCCTGCGGCGTTCTGCAATCCGATCAGGCGTTGCGCGAACATATCCAACTGGCGTTGCGACCATTGGCGGCGGATCCGTCGGCTTTCATTGCCGATCTGCTGCTGGGCCCCGAGCCGCAGCGGGTCCGGCACGGGCAGCTCCTGCTCCCCTGGATGCTGCTCAGCGTGGTCACCGTCGCCGCCGCGCTTTTCCAAGCGATACCTATTGCGTTATGCCTGGTCCCGCTGGTGGTCAATATCAGCATTGCGTTGAAGATCGATGCGAAACTGGGGCGCAATGTCGATGCGCTGCTGAGCCTGGCGCGCATGTTGGGCGTGGCGAATCGAATCGCCACGGCACGCAGTGCAGGAAGCTTTGCGCTGCTGGGCCAGCTGGTAGCAGAAACCGGCAAGCGCAGAAAACTTGGGGCTCAGATCAAATCGCTCGCGGCATTGGAGCGAATTCGGTCGGTCGACCTGATCGGCGGTCTCGCCGTCATGATGAACGCCCTGTTTTTGCTGAAATTCGCCCTCTATGCGCGTT
>DATHOA010000064.1:0-7593 GCA_035485475.1 Steroidobacteraceae bacterium
ATGGCGATCATCATGCGACTGGATGTGATGCTGGCCAAGCGCAAAGTGCTCTCCAAGACGCTGGCCGATGCCATCGGAATCACCGAATCGAACCTGTCATTGCTGAAAGGCGGCAAGGTCCGCGGCGTGCGCTTTTCGACCCTCGAGGCAATTTGCCAATTTCTGGATTGCCAGCCTGGAGACCTTCTCGAGTACGTGCCGGACGAAACCCAGCCACGCCTGCGTCGCACCGGATAGTGCCGCGTGCGGTACCTGGGCCTGATTTGGGCGGGAGTGTGGCGCAAGCCGGCGCGCACGATCTTTACCTTTCTGTCGATCGTGGTTGCTTTTTTGCTGTTCGGTGTGCTGCGCGGGATCAACTATTCGTTGAATCAAGTCGTCGATGCCGGACGTCTCAATGTTCTCATCACCGCCAACCCGGGCGGCCTATCGCTGCCGCTGGCCGAACTATCGCAGATCGAGGCCATTCCAGGCGTTGCCAGCGCGAGCTATCGCTCCATGTTCATGGGGTACTTTCAGTTGCCGATCAACGGCAACTTCATGCCCATTTTCGCAGTGGATCCGCGCAACGCCTTGCTGACCATGCCACCTGATTCAAGCCTGCCCGGTTCGCAGCTGGAGGACTTCAAGCGGACGCGGACCGGCGCCCTGATATCGGCGCGCCTCGCGCAGCGGTTCCACTGGAAGATTGGCGATCATGTGCCGCTGCGCGCGCTCAATGTAGTGAGGAAGGACGGCAGCTCCGTGTGGACCTTCGACATCGTCGGCATCTTCGCGACCCCGACCAATCCGGCACAGATGGCCCTGATGATGGACTATCAGTATTTCGATGGGGAACGTGCCGGTGACAATGGCACCGTCCAGTTCTATGTCGAAAAGGTCGCCGATGCCACGCAGGCCACGGCGATTGGCAATGCGATCGACGGTCGTTTCGTCAATTCCGCCAACCAGACGCATACCGACACCGAACGAGGCTATGCGCAGGCGCAGCTGAGCGAAATCGGCGACCTGGAGTTCTTCATCGACGCCATTGTGGGTGCGGCTTTCGCCACACTGCTCATGCTCACCGGAAGCAGCATGATGCAATCCTTTCGCGATCGCACCAAGGAATTCGCCGTCATGAAGACCATTGGTTTTCCGGATGGGGTTGTTGCCACGCTCGTATTGTGCGAGTCAACGCTGCTGTGCGTCGGTGCGGCGATGACCGGCTTGCTCATCGCTTCGGTGTTGCTGGCCCGCCTGGGCACGGTCAGCGGCGGTGATGTCCCGCCGGTCACGCTGTCATGGGAAGTCGTGCTGTACGGCATCGCGGCCGCCGCAGTCATAGCCATCGCGAGCACCCTGCCGGCGGCGTGGCGCGCGAAGCGGCTCTCCATTATTGCCGCGCTGACCGCGCATTGAAGGAAACCGGGTATGGCTGTGCTTCGCCAAATGGCCGCTGTTGCCGGCATGAACCTTCGCAACTTACCGCAGCGCCTGGGTGCCTCCCTGGTGGTTGTCGTAGGTACGGCAGGAGTCGTGGCGGTCCTGATCAGTGTGCTGGCAATGGCAGTGGGCTTTGCGCGCACCGTGGCCGGTGCCGGACGCGCCGATCGGGTGATCATCCTTGCGGACGGGGCACTCAGTGAGTCGGGCAGCACCCTTGCGCGCGATGCGGTCACCAAGATACTGACGGCTCCCGGGATTCGACACGACAGCACAGGGGACCCCATCGCCGAGGCGGAGCTGCTGGTCCAATTCCAGGTGTCACGCAAGGGCGATACCAAGCCCATCAGCGTGGCGTTGCGCGGCGTCGGGAAAGCCGCATTTTCGCTGCATCCGGAAATTCGCATTGTCAGGGGGCGTACGTTTCGCCCCGGTGTGCACGAAATCATTGTTGGCCGCACCGCCTGGGAGCAATACAGCGGCCTGGATGTGGACGACCACCTTGGCTTTCAGGGGGGCGACTGGACCGTGGTTGGAATATTCGAAAACACGGGGGCCAGTGCGATGAACTCCGGGGCAATGGGTGATGCCGAGACACTGATGACCGCATTTCGCCGCAACTGGTTCAACGCCGTCACGGCGCTCCTTGATACCCCCGGATCGCTGGATCAGCTCAAAGGCGCACTGGCCGCGGATCTCGCGCTGCATGTGACGGTGCAGCGCGAATCAACGTATTTTGCTGCCCAATCGCGCTCACTCAACATCGTCCTGAGTTTCATTGGCTATGTCGTTGGCGGCATGATGGCCGTGGGGGCGGTGTTCTGTGCCCTCAACACCATGTACGCGGCGGTCAGTGCGCGCGCACGCGAGATTGCCACGCTGCGGGCGGTGGGATTCGGCGCAGCAGCCGTGGTGATATCGGTGCTGGTTGAGGCGCTGCTATTGGCACTGATCGGAGCGCTGCTGGGTTCATTGATAGCGTGGCTGCTGTTTGATGGCCACTTGACCAGCATGGCAGCAGGTGGCGGCGGGACGCAGCTTGCCTTTGCGCTCAGCGTGACCCCGGGTCTGGTGGTCTTGGGAATTGTCTGGGCCTGTTTCATCGGATTCATCGGTGGCCTGTTTCCCGCCGTTCGCGCGGCACGCATGTCGGTGGCGACCGCCCTGAACTCCATGGAGGGCA
The DNA here is from genome assembly GCA_035485475.1 of Steroidobacteraceae bacterium. Lineage (GTDB taxonomy): Bacteria > Pseudomonadota > Gammaproteobacteria > Steroidobacterales > Steroidobacteraceae > DAIDKA01. The sequence goes on from DATHOA010000064.1 coordinate 2,609, forward strand.
GATGACGGGCCGCCGCGCGGGCTGATCAGGCGCTATCATCATCCACCGAGGGGGGGGTGGGCAGTCCGGGATGAAGTATTTTCCGCTGATCTGGGCAGCCTTGTGGCGCAACCCGGCTGAAACGCTGCTCACCTGGCTCGCCGCAACCGTGGCCTTTACCCTCTTCGGGCTCATGGTCGGTCTGTATGTGCATACGCAGCGACTGATAGACCTGGAAAGAATGGACCGCGCCTACGTGGTCCAACGTTTCCCCACCCAGCCCTACACCGGCCTGCCGGTCGCGCTGGTCGAGCCGATTCGCAGAATCGAGGGCGTAGTCGGAGTGGGCACGGCACACTGGCTCGACGGCTATCATGCCGATCCCCATGGTTCAACGCGAGTCATGGCCGTCGATGAGGGTATGCCCGCTGGCTGGCCCGAGGCGCCGCTGACCCCCCTGCAGTGGAAGACGCTGCTTGCCACTGCGAACGGGGCATATGCCACACGCATGGCAGCGGATCGCTGGAATCTGCGCCCTGGCGACACATTCCAATTCACCTCACCGCAGGACGCCCAGGCCAATGGCAATCCGACGCGGGCGTTTCAGGTACTGGGAGTCATCGGCGATATCCCGTACGCGCCGCAGGGCCTGTTCGTGGCCAACTACCGCTATATCAACAACTCCGAGGCCGCAGACAAGCAAAACCTCGGCAACATGTTCTACGTTGCGTTCGCGGATCCAAAACGCGCGCTGGAAATCTGCCGCCGCATCGATCAGCGATTCGCCAACTCCGGTGATCCCACGTTCTGTGTCCCGCGCCGAACCGACGCGCAGGGACTGGCGAATTCCAACGTCAACATCGCGATGCTCACGCTGGCCGTCGCGGGCGCGGGACTGTTCATGATCCTGTTCCTGATCGCCAACGTGATCGCAAGATCCGTCAGTGAGCGCATCCCGGAGTTCGCGGTACTCAAGACGCTGGGATTTCGGCAGCCGCATATGACGCTGCTCGTGGTCACCGAGGCCGCCGCACCGTGCCTGCTCGGCGCCCTGCTCGGGCTGGCTCTCGCCTACCTGTTGACCCGGATGGCGATTCGCCTGTTGTCGGGCGATATCGCCCGACTGCTGTCAAGCCCTGAATTTCCGCCAGGCGTGATCGCGGGAGCCTTTGGCTTTGCCATCCTGCTCGCGTTTGCCTGTGCGGTGATTCCGTTGCAGCGACTGCGCACGCTCAGTGTGGTCGATGCCCTGGCGGGACGTTGACATGGCATGGCTGACTCAAAGTCTCATCGTCACGCGGCTCAGTCTGGCCGGACTGCGGCCACGGCTGTGGTCTTCGCTGGTCATCGTCATCGGCATGGCCTGCGTCACGGCAGTGCTGGTTTCCATGCTCTCCGTGACGGCGGGTATGCGGCGGGTATTGCAAAACTCGGGGGATCCGGGCCGCGCCATCGTGCTGCCGTCCCGCGCCGTCAACGAACTCGGCGCGGATCTCACCCCGGCCCTGGTCGGCACCATCCTGAACGCGCCCGGCATAGCGCGCAGCGCGGACGGGCGCGCCATCGGTGATGCCGAGGTGGTCGTGAACGTACCCCCCGCTGACGGATTCGCGCAAGGCTCGCTCAATATTCGCGGCATCGGCCCGGCGGGCTTCGCGCTGCGTCCGGAGTTGCAGATCATCGCGGGTCGACGCTTCACGACGGGCCGGCAGGAGCTGATGGTCGGCGCCGCCGCAGCGCGTACCTTTCACTATCGGTTGGGCGACAAAATCATCATGCCGGACGGGGAATGGCCCATCGTAGGCATATTCAGCGGCGGTGGTATGGTCGAGAGCCAGTTGATGGCGGATGCGCCCACGCTCATGGCCTCCACCCGCAGGAGCGGGTTCGGCAGCGTTATCGCCAGGCTGACCGATCCGGGTCAGTTCGAAGCCTTCAAGGCATGGCTGACCACGAATCCGACGCTGCGCGTGACCGCCGAGCGACAGTCGGACTACTACGCGCGCCAGGGCGCGCAGAGCAGCTTCTACGATACGATGGCGTACTTCGTCGGCGCCGTCATGTCCTTCGGCGCGTTGTTCGGCGCGGTCAACATTCTCTACTCCTCCGTCCGAGCACGCACACGCGAGATCGCGACGCTGCGCACCATGGGTTACCAGCCTTTGCCCCTGGCCATTTCCGTGGTGTTCGAGTCGTTGTTGCTGTCGGTTTTGGGTGCAATTGGCGGTATCTTGCTCGCCTGGGCGCTGATGGATGGCCATGAATCCGGATGGTTCAAGTGGTCGATCTCGCCGACGCTCATGGTGCTGGGCATCTGGTGGGCGGTTATGCTGGCCTTGTTCGGCAGTCTTTTTCCGGCCGTTCGGGCAGCGCGGCTTCCAGTCGCCGCCGCCCTGCGAGGGGGATGAAACAACATGAGTCTTGAACGTCGCGCATTACTGAAATTCATGGCCGGCAGCCCGTTATTTGCGGCGCTGGGACCCTGGGCGCGGGCGCTTGCCGAGGAGCATGCGCCGGCGACGGCGGCCGAAGCCGTGGATGTCTTCGAACTCGAGGCGATTGCGCAACGCCTGGTGCCCCCCGCGCACTGGGGCTACCTGCAAAGTGGGGTCGATGGCGATGTCACGCTGCGCGCCAATCAGGCGGCCTACTCCCGCTATGAGCTCAAGCCGCGGCGCCTGGTGGATGTCAGCCATATCGATCTGTCGACCGAAGTGTTCGGCGTCAAGGCCGCATCACCCATTGGCTGCTGGCCGATCGGCAGTCTGCGTGCACTGCATCCGGAGGGCGACATCGCGGTGGCCCGCGCGACGAAGAAGAAGAGCGCGCTGCACATCATGTCGACGCAGGCCTCTTATCCGGTCGAGGCGATCAACGAGGCGCGCGGCACACCCGTGTGGTACCAGCTCTATACCACCAACCAGTTCGAGGTCACGAAGAAGCTGGTGAAGCGCGCCGAAGCTGCCGGCTGCCCGGTCGTTGCCGTCACCGTGGACACACCGGCCGGACGCAATACCGCGACGGCGACCCGTCTGCGCCGCGAGGACACCCGCACCTGCAGCAACTGCCACGCCGTCGATGATCACGGCAATCCCCGTCCCCTGATCAGCACCAAGCCGATGTTCGCCGGCATCGACACGCAGAACCTGGGCCTCACGCAGGCCTCGCTGACCTGGGACTTCGTCAAGCGCCTGAAGGATGTGACGACCATGAAAGTCGTCCTCAAGGGAATTGAATCCTTTGATGATGCCGCGCTCGCCGTGCAGAACGGTGCCGATGGCATCATCGTTTCCAATCACGGCGGTCGCTCGATCGAGAGTGGCCGGGCGACCCTCGAATCACTGCCCGACGTCGTGGCGGCCGTTGCCGGTCAGATACCCGTGCTGGTCGATGGCGGTGTGCGCCGCGGCACCGACGCCTTCAAGGCGCTGGCGCTGGGCGCCAGCGCCGTCGGGATTGGCCGGCCCTACGCCTGGGGACTGGCGGCCTTCGGGCAGGACGGTGTCGAGCGCGTGCTCGATATTCTCAATATGGAGCTGCGGCTGGCCATGGTCGGCTGTGGTGCGCGCAGTATCCGCGAGATCAGCGCCGCCAGGATCATCGATACGCACGGTTGAGCAGGCCCGTAGCGATGCCTGCCGGTCATTTGACTTCCGGCACCGGATCCACCGCCGTGCCCTTGGCATTTCTGAGCACCCGCTCGGCCTCACCGGCCGGCACCCAGATGATGAGCAGTTTTGCCGGTCCGGACTTCGGCACCAGGTGACGCACGTGATCGCCGGGCCTGACGATGCCCACCATGCCCGGCGTCAATGAATAGCGCTTGCCGTTCACTTCGTGTTCGTAGGTTCCCGACAGGACGTAGACCACCTCCAGGGCGCCATGGGTATGGCTTGCAACGGTGGTGCCGGGCGCCAGGGTCACCTCGACCATCTGCAGTTCCTTGCCGCCGAGGTTGGACTCATTGAGCAGCAGCTTCCACTCGGCGGTGCTGCCCGCCCCGATGTGATCGGTAATGCCATTGGTGGCGTACGCGTAGTGGGCGTTCACATCCGCCACACCTGCCGCGGGTTCGGCCGCCAGCGCGAACGGCGCGATCGCCGACAACACAATCCCGAGTGACCAACGACCCCATACCAGTGTTCTCATCGATTTTCTCCCGTCGCAATCAAGGCAATCTTGCCGAGCAGGTGCCCGGCCTGCAGGCGCTGGTGCGCCGCCGCTGCATCGGCAAGCGGGTATTGCGCCGCAACCGGCACGCGCAGCCTCGCGGCTTGTACCGCCTGGTTCAGGCGTTCCAGTTGGTTCGTGCCACCGACGAAGCTGTACAGAATCATGCGCATGTTGCCCCGCGGCCGCGGAATGGGTTCCAGTCCATACATGTACGCAACACGGCCCTGCGCGGGGCGCAGCGCATCGATGCAGTGCTCGAGCCCCTCGCCCCCCGCCAGTCCCAGAACCGCATCCACGCCTTGCGGCGCAAATTGTTTGGCCGCAGCTGCGATGTCTCCCGTTCGACCGTTCACCACTGCGTCGGCTCCCAATTGCCGGGCCAGGGCGAGGCCCTCATCGGTCGAGGCCGTCGCGAGTACCTTCAGGCCGCGCAGCTTCGCGAGTTGGATTGCAACCGTACCAACGCCGCCGGAGGCACCATGGATGATCAGCGTCTGGCCCGCCTTCAGCTGCAGTACATCATCGATTCCTTGCAGCGCGGACAGTCCGCTGATGGCAAGGATGCCGGCCTGTGTGAGGTCGAGCCCCTTTGGCACGCGTGCAATGCGGTCCGCCCGGACCTTCACATATTCGGCGTAGAAGCCTATGCCCGTACCGTATACCTCGTCACCGACTTTGAACCCGTGCACGTCGGATCCCCTGGCCACGATCCTGCCCGCGCCATCGCTGCCGAGGACCATCGGAAACGGTGCGCGGTTGCTCATGTGCTGGCGCATATCGGCCTCCCACACGGCCACTCCCGCCGCGTGCACGGCAATCAGCACCTCGGTCGC
>DATHOA010000065.1:0-2265 GCA_035485475.1 Steroidobacteraceae bacterium
CTCGACCCGTCACTGCCTGCCGGCACACCGCGCCATATGGCAACTGCCGAGGTCAAGTTGATCGACGCGCTGGTCGGGCGATACCGTCTGAGAACCGGACTAGGCATGGAATTGCGCCGGCGGGGCAACAAGCTGACCATCCAGTTTGACGGCGAGCCCGAGTTCGAAATGGAGTACGACAGCGCGGGCGAGTTCTATCCCTTTGAGTTCGACGCCATTTTGCAGCCGCGGCGCAAAGTCGACGGTACCTACACTTTCACCTGGTATGTACTTGGCGGGACTCACCAGGCTGAGCGCGTCGGAGCCGCTGTACCCGTTGCAGTTCGACCGGCACCGGCCGAGGCACAAGAGTATGAGGGCAACTATTCCTTTTCGCGAACGCTTGGTCTGCGCGTCTATGCCTCGGGTGCCAAAATCATGGTCCAGACTACCGGCCAAGCGCCGCTGGAAGCCACGCCGTTCAAGGAGGATATCTTCGTCACCGAGCCCACAGGTGCCGAGGTAGCGTTCGAGCGCGACGCCGGCGGCAAAGTCATTGCCTTGACGCTCAATCAACGCGGACAGATCCTGCGGGGCGAGCGTCGTTGAGGGGGCGTGTATCTTTTTCAGCGACGGCTCTTGACATTTGTCTCTATTCCAGTTACGCCACACTCCTCGCTCCGTTGAAGGACATGGCGCGGAGGCACATCGCGCCATGGGAGCGAGGGCGGTGCCCGCGGGCGGCGGTTCGTCACTGCTGCTCCCGGGCGGCTTGGGCATCAGCCTCCCGGCACGATGACCGGGGTGGGAGGTGCATCCCTGGACTGGGACAGGCGAAGGCGGGTAACGCCCGTGCAGACTGCGTCCCATATGTGGACGGCCCCCGGCTTGCAAGATTTGGCGCAGCGTACGGATCGAAGCGATTGCGATCATATGTCCGGTCTGTTGTCGCGGTCGCACATGACCGCTGCCAAGATGGGTTCCGCAACGCGAGTTCCAAACAGGAAGGCGACCTTTGAGGAAGGCCACTGGGACGCTCGGAGTGTCTCGCGTCTTGGGATCGCATCGATCACGCCATCTGCTCCGTCTCGAGCAAGCTTCGGCCTCAGCAGCAGGGCGCCAGGGCGCCTGCCGGTGAAGATGTTATGCGGCGATGCCCACCGTGTGTGCCGCAGCGCCATGATTGCGGTCGTAGGGCTCGCCGCTGACCATCAGCTTCCAGGCGATCCGCGCCGTCTTGTTGGCGAGCGCCACGGCGGCAAGCTTCGGCGGCTTGCGTTTGATGAGCGCTATGAGCCAGGGCGAGGGGTTGCCACGCGCCTTGCTGACCTGCTGGATCACCGCGGTGGCACCGCTCACCAAGGTGCTGCGTAAGGCCTCATCACCAGCGCGCGTGATGACCCCGAGCCGTTGCTTGCCGGCAGTGGAGTGGTCCTTCGGGGTTAAGCCGAGCCAGGCTGCAAAATCCCGGCCGGTTCGGAAGGCGCGGGGATCGGGGACCTTCATCGCCAGCAGCGCCGCGCCGATCGGGCCGATCGCCGGAACCTGTACCAGCCGCCGGCTCAGTTCGTTCTGCCGGTGCCAAGCCAGCAGTTGCGCGTCGATCCTGCGAAGCTTCGGCTTGAGTTCGCCATACTGCTCGGCGAGCGTGGCAAACAGCTCTTTGGCGAGCTCCGGCACCTCGGGGGCCGTCGCGATCCGCGCCAGCAGCGGCTCGATCTTGTCGAGCCCGCGCGCTGCCGTGATGCCGAACTCGGCGGCATAGCCGCGGATCATGTTCGCCAATTGGGTGCGCCGGGCGATGAACTGCTCACGCACGCCCATCAGCATCAGCGCCGCCTGCTGCTCGGCCGTCTTCCCCGGCACGAACCGCATGCGCGGCCGGCTCATGGCTTCGCAGATGGCGCTCGCATCGGCGGCGTCGTTCTTGCCGCGTTGCACATAAGGCTTCACATATTGCGGTGGCAGCAGCACGACCGCGTGCCCCAACCCCATCAATTCGCGGGCCCAATAATGGGCCGCCCCGCACGCCTCCAGCCCGATCCTGGTCGGCTCCATTATCCTGAAGAAGTCCAGCACCTGCCGGCGTCGCAGCTTCTTACGCAGCACCGGCTCATCAGCCGCGTTCACCCCGTGCAGCACAAAAACACTCTTGGACGTGTCGATGCCAATGCGGATAATCTTGTCCACGGACGGCTCCCTCGTTTGAGATCCTTCAACGACCTCATTCTGGCACAGCGATGCCGTCGGGGGCCGTCCACCCCAACAGGAAGCCTGGCCTGAAGC
>DATHOA010000066.1:0-6030 GCA_035485475.1 Steroidobacteraceae bacterium
GCTGACCCAGCTCGCGGCCGCCGACACGCATCCGGCCGTGACCGGTGCGGTGCTCGCCGCGCTGCGCGCCAAGGGCATCGTGGCCGCGGAGCTGCGCGGCTTTGCCGATGGCATGCGCGCGCTGGCACTGCGCCCGCAGATCCCGGCCGGGGTTCGCGCCATTGATATCGTCGGCACCGGCGGTGATGCATCCGGCTCCTTCAGCATTTCGACCGGAACGGCGCTGCTGACGGCGGCCTGCGGCCAGCCGGTGATCAAGCATGGCAACCGCTCCATTTCCAGCAAGTGCGGCAGCGGTGATGTGCTCGAGGCGCTGGGCGTGAAGATCCCCATGGATGAGGAGACGGCGGGGCGCTGTCTTGCCGCCACGGGGTTCACGTTTCTGTTCGCGCCCTACTATCACCCGGCGATGAAGGCGGTGGCACGGGCGCGTGCCGCGCTGGGCGTGCGCACCATCTTCAATATTCTCGGGCCGCTCACCAATCCGGCGGCGCCACCTTTGTATGTGATCGGCGCCTACAGCCCGGAGGTCGCGCGGCTGATCGCGGACGCCGTGTCCGGCATGCCGATCGAGCGCGCTTTTGTTGTTCATGGCAGTCATGGCTGGGACGAGCCAACACCTGTGGGGCCTTTTATGCTGTTTGATGTTCACCAGGGTCATGTCACCGAAATGGTTCGCGATCCGGCCGAATTTGGTCTGGCACGTTGCCGGAACGAGGATCTGGCCGGTGGCGATGCCCACCACAATGCGCGGGCGCTGCGTGCCGCGCTGAACGGCGAAGATCGCGGCGCACACCGTGACTGCCTGTTGCTGGGCGCCGCCCTGGCGCTGGAAGTCGCCGGTCGCACGCGCTCGGCCCGCGAGGGTATCGAGGTCGCAACGGCGGCGATCGATTCCGGCGCGGCGCAACGCACGCTGCATGCCGTGGCGGATTTCGCAGTGGCGTGCGCGGGTGCCACATGAGCGCCGGGGACTTCCTGCAGATGATGGCGCAGGCCAGCCATGAGCGGGTGCTCGCGGCGCGCGCCCGGCTTTCCGAAAACGGGCTGCTCAAACAGGCCCAGGCCACGGCACCCCCGCCACCGCTGATACGGGGTACCGGTGGTTTTGATCTCATCGCCGAATTGAAACTGCGCTCCCCGGCCGTGGGTCAGCTGCGCGCCGCGGACAGTGAAGATCCGGCCAAGCGGGCTTTGGCCTATGCCGAGGCCGGTGCCGCCGCGGTGTCGGTGCTGACCGAGCCGAGCCGGTTCGATGGTTCGCTTGCGCATCTGAGTGCCGCGAGCGGTGCGCTGCGCGCGCGGCGTGTCCCGGCCATGCGCAAGGACTTCCTGGTCGATCCCTACCAGGTCGTCGAGGCGCGCGCCCATGGCGCCGGTGGCGTGCTCATCATCCTGCGCATGCTGTCGCGGCCGCAGCTGGATGAGCTGTGTTCCGCGGCGAAAGCCTGTGGTCTGTTCGCGCTGCTGGAGGCCTTTGACGAGGCCGACATCGCACTGGCACACGATATCATCGACGCGCAGACCAACCAGGACCCGGGCCCGTATCGACTCGGGCCCAGTCGCAGCGCGAACAGCCGCAGTCGCCCGGGCATGGTGCCGGTGCAATGGCTCGTGGGCGTCAACAGCCGCGATCTGTCGACGCTGCAGGTCGTGCCGGGACGGCTCGAGAAGCTGGCAGCGCTGCTGCCGACCCAGGTGCCGCGCGTGGCCGAAAGCGGTGTCGCCACGGCCGAGGATGCCGGGCGGGTCGCCGCGGCCGGCTACGACATGGCGCTGGTCGGCAGTGCGCTGATGAGCGGCGCGGATCCGAAGGCCCTCGCCCACGAGATGATCGTGGCCGGACGGCGCGCGCGCCAGCAGTGGATCTGATGTGACGAGCGGCGACCCGCAGCTGTGGATCAAGATCTGTGGCCTCACCGATGCGGCGGCGGTGAGCGCGGCGCTGCAGGCAGGCGTGGATGCCATCGGCTTCGTGTTCTCACCTTCGCCGCGCCAGGTTCAGCCCGCCCTGGCGGCGCGCCTGGCCGCGAGTGCGCGCGGCAAGGCGCTGTGCATCGCGGTGACGCGCCATCCGAAGCAGGAGCTGCTCGATGAAATCCTCCGCGAGTTCAAACCTGACGGCTGGCAGACCGATATCAATGACCTGAGTGTGCTGCGCGTGCCGCGCCACTTGCCGATCCTGCCGGTACTGCGCAGTGGATCGCCGGCGCTGGAATCACCACCGCGGCGCTTCCTGTTCGAAGGGCCGCTCAGTGGCCAGGGCGTGACCGCGGATTGGGCCGAGGCCGCGACTCTCGCGGCCCACTCCCAGCTCATCCTCGCCGGCGGACTGCGGGTCGACAATGTGGCCGCGGCCATCGCCAGCGTGCGGCCGTTCGGCGTCGATGTGTCCAGCGGGGTCGAAGCGCTCCCCGGGCGCAAGAGCCCGGAGCTGATCGCGGCCTTCGTGGCCGCGGCGCGCGCGGCCCATGAACGGCTGAGTGCGACAACCAAGACGGTGAACACGGAGATATGACAGTGACCAGCGAGTTTTCGGATAGCCAGAGGGCGCAGCTGTTGCAGGCCGCCATCGCCGGCCGGTTCCCGGATGAGCGCGGCCGTTTCGGACCCTTCGGCGGCCGCTACGTGCCCGAGACTCTCATTCCCGCCATGGATCGCCTGGAGCAGGGCGTGCGTGAGCATCTGCACAGTCCCGAATTCCAGGAGGCGCTGGGGCGAGAGCTCAAGACCTGGGCCGGGCGACCCACGGCACTGACCTACGCCACCACGCTGTCCGCGCGCTGGGGTGCGCAGGTGTGGCTGAAACGCGAGGATCTGGCGCACACCGGTGCGCACAAGATCAATAACGCCATCGGTCAGGCGCTGCTGGCCAAACGCATTGGTGCGACGCGCGTGGTTGCCGAGACCGGTGCCGGCCAGCACGGCGTGGCCTCCGCCGCGGCCTGTGCACGCGTCGGTCTGCCCTGCGTGGTGTACATGGGCGAAGTCGACATGGAACGCCAGGCGCCCAATGTGGGCCGCATGCGCCTGCTCGGTGCCACCGTGACCCCCGTGACCAGCGGGGATCGCACGCTGCGCGCGGCCATCGACGAGGCCATGCGCGACTGGGTGTCGGATCCGACCCATACTTTCTATCTGCTCGGTTCCGCGCTGGGTCCGCATCCCTATCCCTACCTGGTGCGCGAACTGCAGGCCATTGTCGGCCGCGAAGCGCGCGCGCAGATGCTGGAGGCTACCGGCGGGCTGCCGGATGCCGTGATCGCCTGCGTCGGCGGCGGTTCGAACGCCATCGGCATGTTCCATCCCTTCATCGCGGATCGCAGTGTGCGGATCATCGGTTTCGAAGCCGGCGGCACCGGCAACGGGCTGGGGCAAAATGCGGCAACCCTGAGTTACGGCCGGCCGGGCGTGCTGCATGGTTTCTACTCAATGCTGCTGCAGGATGCCGACGGGCAGATCCAGGAGACGACTTCGGTATCGGCGGGCCTGGATTATCCGGGCGTCGGCCCCGAGCATGCCCTGCTGCATGTGACCGGGCGCGTGCAGTACGAGGCGGTGGACGACAACGAAGCACTCGCGGCCGTGAAGGAGTGCTGCGAATGCGAAGGCATCCTGCCCGCCATCGAAAGCGCCCATGCACTGGCGGGTGCGAAGCGCTGGACGGCCGCGAATCCCGGCGCGCGGGTGGTGATCTGTCTGTCCGGTCGAGGTGACAAGGATATGCCCACCCTGCTGCGCACCCTGTTGGCCAATACCGGATCGGATCCTTCATGAGCGCAACCAGCAGCATTCCCGGCGAGCAGATCAGCAATGCCATCCGGCGCGCCCACGCCCGGGGCAATCCGGCCCTGATCGCCTATCTGACCGCCGGCTATCCCAGCAAGGCGCTGTTCACCGAGCATCTGCAGGCGATTGCCTCGGCCGCGGATGTGGTGGAGATCGGGGTGCCATTCACCGATCCGATGGCCGACGGTGTCACCATCCAGCGCTCCAGCCAGGCCGCCCTGCAACAGGGGGTCAGCCTGCGCTGGATACTGGCGCAACTGACGCAGATGCCGAAAGTTGGCGCGCCCCTGCTGCTGATGAGCTATCTGAATCCGCTGCTCGCCTTCGGCGTCGCGCGCCTGCCCGAGGCGGCCGCAAGCGCCGGCGTGAATGGTTTCATCGTTCCGGACATGCCCGTGGATGAAAGCGATCTGCTCAAAGAGGCCTTGGCGGCACAGGGGATCGCACTGGTGCAGATGGTCACGCCGGTGACTACACCCGAGCGCCTCAGCCGCGTGGTCGCTGCCAGCACCGGATTTGTTTATGCCGTGACCATGACCGGCGTCACCGGCAAGAGTGTGGCGGTGCCGACCGAAGTCATGCAGTACCTGGATCGGGTGCGTGCGCAGTCGCGCGTGCCCGTGTGTGCCGGTTTTGGCATTCGCAGCCGCGAGCAGGTGCAGGCCCTGCGCGCACACGTCGATGGCGTCATCGTCGGTTCCGCGCTGGTCGAAGTGCTGGAGCGCGGCGAGGACCCGGCGCGCTGGCTGGCGGCGCTGCGCGGCTGATCAGACTATTTCGGCGCCGGCCGCATCAGCCGCCGCCTGCGCGACGGCGGCCTGCGGGGTGATCATCCGCAGCGTTCGCCACTTGCCCCACTTGTAGTAGGCCATGGCCAGCACGACGGCCAGGAACGAGGAGGCCGGGAAGCTCCACCAGATGGCATCGGCGTGCAGCCGGCCGATCAGTGCCAGGGCCATGGGGAAGCGGATGCCCAGCAGGCTGATGGCCAGCACGATCAGCGGCGCGAGTACCGCGCCATTGGCGCGCACCACGCCGAACAGCACCATCGAAATACCGAAGAACACGAAGCTCCAGGTGACGATGTTGTTCATGTGCACGCCGATCGTGATCGCGAGCGAGCCGGGAGGCAGGAACAGTCCCAGCGCCGAACGGCAGAACACATCCACGATCAGCACCATGGTGCCGGTCAGGATCAGCTGGTAGATGACGCCCATGCGCGTGATGGTGCTGATCCGGTCCCACTTCTGCGCGCCGATGTTCTGCGCGGCCATCGATGAGACCGCCATGCCGATCGCGAACGAGGGCATCTGGATGTAGTTCCACAACTGCACCCCGGCGCCATATGCGGCAGCGGTCTCGACCCCGAAGCCGTTCACCAGGCTGATCATGAACACCATGCTCAGCGACAGCACCATCATCTGCAACGCCATCGGCACGCCCTTGCCGATGAGCGTGCTGACGATGGACCAGTCGATCTTCAGCAGCTTGATCTCATCACCATGCAGGCACAGCGGATGCTTCTTGCCGTACAGATAGATGATCAATACCACCAGGCTGATCGCCTGCGCCAGCAACGTGGCTACGGCGGAGCCGGCAATGCCGAGCCGCGGAATGGGGCCGACACCGAAGATGAACACCGGGTTCAGCACGATATCCAGACCCACCGACAGGATCAGGAAGTACAGCGGTGTCTTGGCATCCCCGGCGCCGCGCAGGGCGGAGGTGGCGAAGATGTACAGCACCATGAACGGCAGCGCCAGGAAGATGACGCGCATATAAGAGATGGCGAGCGCCAGCGCTTCCGGTGGTGTCTGCATGGCACGCAGCAGCGGTTCGCAGATGAGCATGCCGATGCCCGCCATGCACACCGACAGCACGGTGGCGAAGGTGGTGCTGGTGCCGACCACGCGCTTGGCGTCGTGCAGGCGACGCGCACCCATGTACTGGCCGATCAGAATGGTGGCGGCCATCGACGCACCAAACATCGAGCCCAGCAACAGGAACAGCACGTTGCCGGCGTTGGAGCTGGCCGTCAGCGCAGCCTCGCCCAGGTAGTGCCCGATCCAGAACGAATTCACGGTCGCGTTCAGCGACTGCAGGATGTTGCCGATGAGGATGGGCAGCGTGAACAGCAGCAGGCGCTGGCTGATCGAGCCTTCGGTCAGATTGTGGGGCTGCATGGGGAGATTCTAGGCGCGGGCGCGGCAAAGGAAACGGTCGGCAAGGCTAGCGCAGGCC
>DATHOA010000067.1:0-11811 GCA_035485475.1 Steroidobacteraceae bacterium
CCCCGGATCTCTGCCCACCAGAACCAGGCGCGCACCTTGTTGGCTGAAAGCGTGTGCCAGGCCGGCGCCAATCCCGCCAGCTGCGCCGGTCAAGATCACCACTCGTCCTGCGATTCCGTAATCCAAAGCGGCTATTGCAGCAGTGAGATCGCGACGCCAACGGTCAGCGGCCGCACCGTGTAGGCCTCCTGCACCTGGAACACCGAGGGATATTGAATCGTGCGATGGTTGTCGAGCACGTTCTGTGCGTACAGCGAGATCGTCAGAGTGTGGTGCTCCGAGCCGAAATCATACTGTTTGAAGCCGAAGGCCAGGTTCAAAATGCCGTAGGCGGGGTTGTAATGCACAGGCACCTCCTGGGTGGCGTAGTAGGCATGCGAACGCCCGACGTACGGAAAATCGGCATTGAAGAACAGCGATTGCTGGTCCTTCAGCCGGATATCGTAATCCGAACTTGCGGTAGCAGTGTAGAGCGGCACGTTCAGCAGGTCCTCGCCAACCCCGAAGATGCCCGGTTCGAGCGTGCTGGTGATATAGCCGTGCGTATTGCCGCCGTTCAGGCTCAAGGTCCAGTTGGGCGTCACCAGCGCACTGACCTCCAGCTCCGAGCCGTAGATCCGGGCATCGCCGGCGTTGGTGGTAAAGGTGAAGCCGCAAATCGGCAGAATGATGGTTTGCTGGATGTTCTTCCAGTCGATGGTGTAAAGGGCAGCGTTCACGGACAGGCGGTTGTCGAGGTAGCGGCCCTTGGTTCCTACCTCGTAGCTCCACAACGTGTCTGAGTTGTACTGCAGTGGGGCGCCCGGAATGCCCAGATTGGAATAATCCGTATCGCACGGGCCGCCGGGAATATTCGCCGGATCCGGGCCGGTGGGGCCGCCTAAGCGGAAGCCCTTGGCCACCGTGGCGTAGACATTGGCCTGGTCATTGACCGTGTAGTCGAGTGAGAATTTCGGTGTGGTGGCATTGTAATCGGTCTTGGCGGAGTAATTGGCCGGTTCGCCGACGCTGAAATAACCCGTGGAATTGAAGCTGAACTCGGACTTCGCGTACACGTAGCGCAGCCCGGCGGTGGCCTTGAGGGCCGAGGTCAGGTCGAACACTGCCTCACCGAATGGCGCGATCTGCTTCTCCCCGTAGTGCGATAGCGCAAGATACAGCAGGTCGTTGTCAAAATTCTGGCCCGGCGTGTTCACGTACGAGTCGTTGATGTTGTACCCGTAAATCTGTTGGAAGCCGGCCTGCAGGCCGTTGATGACTTCGTAGTCCTCATGCGAGAGGTGCTCGTTCGCAAAATACACCCCGGCCTGCCAGTGCACGGGGACACCGATATTGAACGGTTCGGTGGAAGCCACGCGCAGTTCCTGCGACACCTGGTTGGTGACGGTGTCATAGAGCACGGGCGAGGGCAGGAACCCCAGAATGTTGGAGGTGGCTGTCAACTGATCCGGGGTCGGCGCCGGATGGAAGTCATAGCCCGGCGGCTGTGGGCCCTCGAGTGCGGGCGGCAGCAGGTAGTTCGCGAAAATCGATGAGTTGTAGAGGGTGCCGTCCTGTGTGCGCAGATAATCGCGCCGGAAGAAACCCGTCACACTGGTGAATTCGACCGGGCCCCAGCTCTTGGTTCCGGTCAGGCTGGAAAGGAACAACTGGTCCTTGCCCGGCTCGCGGACATGCTTGTCCTGATCATAGAGCCCGAGTGAGGGGAAATACAGCGCGGCATCGCCCGAGCGGGTCTCCTGGTAGCGTACATCCGGCACCAACGACAGGCCGTCATCGCCCACATAATTTCCCGAGACGTGGAACACCTCGATGAGGTTGGTGTTGACATCCTTGTCGGACAGCACGCCGGTGCTGTCGTTGGTGTACAGCGAGATGGGATTGCCATCGGTGCCGACGCCGTAGCCGGTGGCGGTCGGCGTATAGTGATCGATATAGCCGCTCAGATAGTCCACGTCCACACCGAAGCGCAGCGCGAACTTGCCGGTCACGATCGGTAGATTGAGGATGGCATAGCTGTCGTTGTTGACACCGCCGTGCTCGGTGCCGGACAAGTCGGTGGAACCGGACACACTGAAGTCGTTGACATCCGCCTTGTGGGTGATGAAGCGGATGGTGCCACCCATGGAGCTTGCGCCGAACAGCGTCCCCTGCGGACCCCGCAGCACCTCCACGCGGTCCACGTCGAACAACTTGGGCTGGATGGTGCCGTCGAAGGTGTTCTTCACCGTGACCGAAACATCGTCCACGTAGATGCCGACCGTCGCGGAACCGGAGGTCGAACTGACGCCGCGGATGGCGATATTGTCCAGGCCGGGTTGTGGGCCGGCCTGGAAGGAGATGCCCGGGACCGTGCGGGTAATGTCGTCATAATTCAACACGTGGTGGCTCGCGAGCTCCTCCGCGCCGATGGCCGAAACGCTGATTGGGATGTCCCTGACGTCCTGCGCTGTGTGGGTGGCGGTAACGGTCACGGTCTGCAGTCCCGTATCCGTTGCGGGGGTGTCGCTACCGGCGTCCGCGGCCGCAGCAGTTGCCGCCTCAGCCGCCGCGGCGCGGTCGTGCAAGGCGGCCGCGGCGAGTAGCACCAGCAATGTGCCCAGGAAACGGTTCTTCATCGAATGCCCCACATCTGGATTGGCCTGTAGCGCGGCCTCTGCGGAAGCAGGGAGCAAGATATGTACCAGCGACCCCCGTTGGCGATGCAATCGCCATTACATATAAATATGTAGGGATTTTTCGTTCTAAAACAGGCAGCAGTGACTGGGTCGTTCAGCCGGCGATGAACATCGGCCAAGCCCGGCAGGAGTGCTGGTTGCACCACTGCAAGGCATATCGGCCCACGGCGCGCCTAGCGCGGTGCATCTGGACCGAAGTGGCGGTCCGCAATGAGGCACAGGATTTCAAACATCATCGTCGCCCCGACCAGCGCCGTGTTTCCGGTCTGGTCGAACGGCGGGGCGACTTCAACCACATCGCCGCCGATGAGGTTGAGACCCCGCAGACCCCGCAGCAACCTTTGGGCCTCAAGTGTGGTGATACCGCCGACCTCCGGAGTGCCGGTGCCCGGGGCATAGACCGGGTCCAGCCCGTCGACATCGAAGGAGATGTAAGTCGGTCCGTCACCGACCACGCGTCGGGCCTCGGCAATGACCTGATCGACACCGATGGCGGCGAATTCCTCCATGAAGACCACGCGCATGCCGTGGCCGCGCGAGAACTCGATGCCCTCGAGGGTGTTCTGGCCGCCCCGGATTCCGATCTGGATGGTCCGCCGCGGGTCCAGAAGTCCGGCCTCCACCGCCAGCCGAAAGGGCGAACCATGGGTAAATTTGGAGCCGTAGAACTCGCCCCAGGTGTCGGTATGGGCGTCGATGTGGATCATACCCGTGGGCCGGTGGGCAGCGATTCCCATGAAGATGGGATAGGTGATCGAATGATCACCGCCCGCGGTCACCGGGATCACCCCCGCCTCGTGCACCCGCCGGAAATAGGCCGCGATCTCCGCGACCTGCGATTCCAGATCGTAACGGTCGGCCAGCCGCACATCCCCCAGATCACCGATGCGGCACAGTTCATAGGGATTCATCTGCAGGGCGAGATGAAAGGTGCGCATGAGGCTCGAGGCATTGCGGATCTCGCGCGGTCCGTGGCGGGCGCCCGGGCGGTTGGTGACGGCCAGGTCGGTCGGCACACCGATCAGGCCGATATCGACATCGGCCAGCGACTGCACCAGCGGCGCCCGCATGAAGGTCGCGATCTCCGTAAACCGCGGCTCGCGCATCGGGTCGAATTGCCCGCCGGTCACCGGATCGGCTCGGCGATAGGTCATGCGGCTCTACCCCGCTCGTAGAAGATATAGCCCAGCAGATTCAGCAGTACCTGGGCCGCCAGGAACGAAGTGCTGCCGCTCGGGTCGTAGTCGGGCGCGACCTCGCACAGGTCGATACCGACGATGGCGCCGCGCTTGGCCAATCCTTGCAGAATCTCCATGACCTCATAGTAAAGGAAGCCACCGTGACTGGGAGTCCCGGTACCGGAGGCAATCGACGGATCGAAGCCATCGATGTCGATGGTGACATAGTAGCGTACCCCAGCCGGAATCGTGGCCAGCACGCGCTCGGACCCCAGGGCGCGTACCTGGCGCACGGACAGGATCTGTGACTTGGTGCGCCGGGCGTCCTCGTAGCCTTCGCGCGCCGTCGAGGAGACATTGCGGATGCCGAGATGGCTGATGCCCTGTACGTAGGGCTTCTCCGCCGCGCGCCGCATCGGGTTGCCATGGCCGTGGCGCACGTTATGGCGTACGTCCACATAGTCCATGTGGGCATCGAACTGCACGATGTAGATCGGGGCCTGGTCATCGAAGGCACGAATACAGGGGTCGTTGACGGAATGATCCCCGCCCAGCACCACCGGCAGCGCGCCTGCCGCCAGGATCTTGCGCACACCCAATTCGATGTTGGCGTGACTCTGCTCAGTGTCGGTGTGGATGATGTCGGCATCGCCGATGTCGACGATCCGCACCTGGTCCTTGGGCAGGTAGATCACGTCGTCCTCGTGATCGTAAGCGCCACTGTGCCCGAAGGAGTATAGCGTGGAGGCCTCACGAATTCCGCGCGGGCCGAAGCGCGCACCGGCGCGGTACTGCGTACCGAAGTCGAACGGGGCACCCATCACGGCGATGTCCGCGTCTATGCGGTCCCAGTCGAGCACCGGTGGGCTTTTCGCAAAGGTGCAGTGCCCGACAAAGGGCAGGTTGAGCCGCCCGGTTTCATAGCTGTGACTCGTCATTGGGATGTCTCCTGCTACCGTGGCCGTTTGCGAGCATAAACACGGCCTCTCATTAAAGTACAGAATTGCCTACAAAACTATTTCCATCTGCCGGCCCGGCGACGTATGCTTGGACCCGGAGGAATCGCCCATGAATGCCGCAGTCGAGAGTGCACCGCCGACTCTGTTTCGTGATTGGGCCGATGCGCGGGCGCACGGCCTGGTCCTAAGCTACGTGCTCCTGGGCTGGCTTGGTTCATTCGCCCTCATGGCTTCCCGCAACATTGCTCTCGACATACTGGGCGTCGTGCTGTGCGCGCACACGATGGTGCTGGCGGCCTATCTGATCCACGATGCGGCTCACCAGACGCTCTTCATCAGTCGCCGCGCCAATCAATGGGTGGGCGAGGTGATGAATTGCATCGCGAGCAGCGGCTGTGCCTCCTTCGAGCGCATCCGTCACCTGCACATACGCCATCATCTCGATCGGGCGGACCTGGTGTGCTTTGACTTCAAGGACCTGATGCGCCGTCGGCCGCTGGTGCGACGCACGCTGCAGGCATTCGAGTGGGCCTACATTCCGGCGGTCGAAATCCTGATGCACCTGCAGGTGCTGGTGCGGCCGTTGTTCGTCCCGGCACAGCGCCAGCATCTGCCGCGCGTGCTGTTGATGCTGGGATTGCGCCTGGCGCTGCTGGCACTCCTGGCGAGCTGGTCGCTGCGGGCGGCGCTGCTGTATGGGCTCGCCGTGCTGCTCGAACTGCATGTGCTGAATTTCTTCGATGGCTTCCATCACACCTTCGAGCAGTTCGTGGTCAAGCCCGAGGAACCGGTCTCGCTGGCCGGGCGCGACCGGGCCTATGAGCAGGGCAACACCTACAGTAA
Organism: Steroidobacteraceae bacterium; assembly: GCA_035485475.1. Taxonomy (GTDB): domain Bacteria; phylum Pseudomonadota; class Gammaproteobacteria; order Steroidobacterales; family Steroidobacteraceae; genus DAIDKA01. Next base: position 5,659 of record DATHOA010000067.1, read on the forward strand.
TCTGGTCTCGGACCGGTATCACTGGCTCAACACGCTTACCCTCAACTTCGGCTACCACAATGCCCATCACCACCGGCCCTCGTTGCCGTGGTGGCGACTGCCCGCGTTGCACCGCGAGCTGTACGGTGAGCGGTCACTGGCCGTGATGCCGTTGGGGGAGGTTCTAGGCACCTGGCACCGCAATCGTGTGCGGCGCGTTTACACGCAAGACTACGGCGCGGTGGGTGCGGGGCCCGATCGCGCCATGAGTTTTGTCGGTGCGCACGGGGTCTCATTCCTTACCGTGATCTGAACTTAGGGAAATGACGGCGCTTCTTGAACGACAGGCAGTCCTGACCGGTGCGGCAGGGGGCATTGGCGGGGCGATTGCCCGGGAGCTGCTGGCGCAGGGCGCCACGGTGCACGGCATCGATCGCGATCCTGATGGATTAAGGTCACTGGGGCAGGCATATCCGGGCCGCTTCATTCCCTACGTCGTGGATCTCGCTGACCGCAACGCCACCGACCGGATGCTCGGTCTCTTGGGGACCGCGCTCGCGGGCCACTGCGACATCCTGGTCAACAACGCCGGCATCGGGCGCGTGCAGTCCTTCGTCACGACCGAAGACACGCTGCTTGACCGGCTGCTCGCGGTGAACTTCACGGCGGTTTTCCGCGTGACCCGTGCACTGATCCCGGCGCTGCGGGCCAGCGGACGCGCCAGCGTGGTCAACATTGCCTCGGAGCTGGCACTCATCGGCCAGCCCGGCTACACGGCCTACTCGGCGACCAAGGGCGCGATACTCGCCTTCAGCCGTGCCCTAGCCGCCGAACTGGCGGTCGAGGGCATCCGGGTGAATGCGGTGTGCCCGGGCCCCATCGATACGCCGCTGCTGGCCGCGGAGTTCGAGCTCGCGGACGATCCGGTCGCCGCGCGTGCCGGGGAGATTGCAACGGTTCCCCTGGGCCGACTCGGCGTGCCGCGTGACATCGCCGGCGTGGTCGCCTTTCTCGCCGGCGATGCGGCCGGCTTCGTCACAGGTGCCGTCTGGCCGGTGGACGGCGGAAAGACCGCGCGCTGACGGCTTACGGTTGGGTGGTGACGCTCCGCTTACTTGTCGCCCCGAACCCCGGGCAGGTGCATTGCGGCGGTTACGCCCAGGGCGGCGGCGAGGCAGTAGCTGTAAACTTGCACGAGGATGCTGACGGACACACCAAGACGGCGGCCTGACAGGGCGAGAAAATGGAAAAAACAATCCTATACCGCGAGCTGAATGCGCAGCTCGCTGCGCTTTTTGCCAATGAAACCAATGGTCTCGCAAACGCGGCGAATATGTGCGCGGTTCTCTACCACGGACTGCCCCGATTGAACTGGGTCGGGTTTTATTTTCTCCAGGACGGCGAGCTGGTTCTCGGGCCCTTTCAAGGCAAGGTTGCCTGTGTGCGGATTGCGCTCGGCCGCGGCGTCTGCGGCACGGCCGCCCAACGCAAGGAGACCATCGTAGTGCCCGATGTTCATGAATTTCCCGGGCATATTGCCTGCGACGCCGCGTCGCGCTCCGAGATCGTGGTGCCGCTGCTGCAAAACGGGCGGCTGCTGGGCGTCCTGGATCTTGATAGTCCTGAATTGGCGCGATTTGATCTCGAGGACAGTGACGGTCTGAATGCAAGCTGCAGCCTGTTGCTCGAAAAATCGGCGCTATCCCGATTGCTAAGCTGACGGGCAGGTTACTTCATCGTCGGCATGACGAAATCAGCCTGCGACGCGGCGGGGTCCGGCCATCGCTGCGTTACGGTCTTCAGTCGCGTGTAGAAACGGAAGCCCTCGGCACCGTGCATGTAGTGGTCACCGTGCATGGATCCGCGCCAGCCGCCGAAGCTATGGAAGGCCATCGGGACCGGAATCGGCACGTTGACACCTACCATGCCGACGCTCACGTCCCGCGCGAATGCCTGGGCGACCGCGCCGCTGCGGGTGAACACCGCCGTGCCATTGGCGAACTCGTGGCGGTTGATCAAATCGATGGCCGCCGCATAGTCCGCCACGCGCACCATCACCAACACCGGCCCGAAAATCTCCTCGCGATAGATCCGCGCATCGGGGCGGACATGGTCGAACAGCGTCGGACCGACGAAGAAGCCACTCTCGTAGCCGGGAACCCGTATCCCTCGACCGTCAACGACCAGCCGGGCGCCGGATGCGACCCCGTCGGCGATATAGCCGTGCACTCGCGTCTGGGCCGCCTGCGTGACCAGCGGCCCCATGTCAGTATCCGGCGCGCTGGGAGCGCCGACTTTCAGGCTTGCGATGCGCGAACGGAGCCGTTCGATGAGTGCATTGCCGGTAGCCTCTCCGACTGCCACCGCCACCGAGATCGCCATGCAGCGTTCCCCGGCCGACCCGTAGGCGGCCCCGACGATGGCCTCGGTCGCAGCGTCCAGATCCGCGTCCGGCATCACCACCGCGTGATTCTTGGCGCCACCCAGGGCCTGCACCCGCTTGCCGTGTGAAATACCCTGAATTTGAATGTGTCGCGCAATCGGGGTCGAGCCCACAAAACTGACGGCTGCAATGTCCGGGTGCTGGAGGAGGGCATCCACGGCATCCTTGTCCCCCTGGATCACGTTGAAAACCCCGGCGGGCAGGCCCGCCTGAGAGAGCAATTCCGCGAGCAGCAGTGAAGGCGACGGGTCACGCTCGGAGGGCTTCAGGACGAAGGCGTTGCCGCAGGCGAGGGCGATCGGAAACATCCACATCGGCACCATCACCGGGAAATTGAACGGCGTGATACCCGCGACGATGCCCAGCGGATCGCGCATATCGAAGCAGTCGACCCCGGTTCCGACGCTATGACTGAACTCACCCTTGAGCAGGTGCGGCGCACCGCAGGCGAATTCGACCAGCTCGAGGCCACGGGCAATCTCGGCCTCGGCATCGGCGAGGGTCTTGCCATGCTCCTCGGAGAGTACCTGGGCGATATCCTTGGTGTGCTGGGTGATCAGTTCCACGAAGCGCATCAGCACCCGTGCGCGCCGCAGCGCCGGGGTTCGAGCCCATGCCGGTTGCGCCGCCTTGGCGCTACGGACGGCAGCATCCACCTCGACAGCGCCGGCGAGTGCGACTTCACGGATGGGTCGGCCCAATGCGGGGTTGTAGATGCTGGCCCGACGCCCAGCCGTCGGGGGCGCCACCTGACCATCAATGTAATGGCTCACGACGGCTGCCAGGTTGGCGAAGCGCCGGGCTGTGTCGATGCTGATTGTGCTCATGGATCAGGGCGGATGTATCGAGTCCAATTTGGTGCGCGATCTGGCTGGCTGCGCCACGGCCAATGCTGCCGATTGAATGCGGGACATGCAAGCCCGGGAAGTCAGCCGTGGGCTGTCACCCGCCCGACCTGGTCCAGCCGGTTGAGTTCCAGCACGCCCGCCACTTGCTCTTCCGGGAGAGGTCGAAACAGGAAGAACCCCTGGGCGACGTCACACCGTTGGGCGCGCAAAAACGCCAGCTGGTCCGCAGTTTCGACCCCCTCTGCCACCACCAACAGCTTGAAACTGTGCGCCATGGCAATGATGGCGCGGGTGATCTTCTTGTCGCCGGCATCCGAAGGAATATCCCGAATGAACGAGCGATCGACTTTCAGGGTATCGATCGGGAACCGCTTTAAATATGAAAGCGATGAATAGCCCGTGCCGAAATCGTCAATCGCGATCCTCACACCGATCGCCTTGAGTTTCTCCAATGCTGCGACGGTGAGTTCGCCGTTCGACATCGCTACGCTCTCAGTGATCTCCAACTCCAGGCTCGAGGGATTGAGGCCGCTGGTGTGTATGATTTGGGTAAGTCGCGGAATCAACATCGGATCGGCAAATTGGCGCGCGGAAAGGTTGACCGCAACGTTCAGGTGCGTCAAGCCGGCATCTTGCCAGCCCTTGGTGCGCGCGCACGCCATAGCAAGCACCCATTCTCCGATGGGTACGATCAGTCCTGTCTCTTCGGCAAGAGGAATGAACTGCGAAGGCGGTACCAGTCCTCGCAGAGGATGCTTCCAGCGCAGTAGCGCCTCAACTCCGGTGATCAAACCGGTGCGGATGTCCACCTTTGGCTGGTAGTACAATAGAAACTCGTCACGTAGTAGGGCGCGTCTCAGGTCCGATTCCAGCTCCAGCCGGTCCGCTGTATGCACGTTCATGGCGGGCGAATAATATTGGTAGTTGTTGCGCCCGGCTTCCTTGGCCCTGTACATGGCAACGTCCGCCGCCTTCAGTAGTGTCTGCGAGTCGGCACCGTCGGATGGGAAGATACTGATGCCAATGCTTGCCGTGACGTGGCAATCTCGGTTTCCGAGGGCATATGGCGCGCTCAAGTGCTCGATGAGTTGCTGAGCGCAGGCTGCGACTGCGATGACGTCTTCCTGATTCTCGATCAGCGCAACGAACTCATCGCCCCCCATCCGCGCCACGGTGGTGTCCGCGCGCGAGTGCTTGCGCAAGCGCGCGGCGATCTGCTGCAGCAATGCATCTCCAAGTTCCTGTCCAAGTGATTCGTTAATCACCTTGAAACGATCCACATCCATGACGAGAATCGCTAGCCGCGTCCCAGCCGAACCGTGCCGGCGCACCGCCAGATCAAGAGTCTGGCTCAACATCAGTCGATTCGGCAGAGAGGTCAGGTCGTCGTGATATGCGATGTGGTTGATCCGATCCTCCGTAAGCCTGCGATGCTGAAGAATTCGCAATGACAATACGATTCCGAACAGCAGCAATCCCGGGGTTGCACCAAGCATGATTGCCCGCAGCGCCCGATAGGTCATGCGGGACGCGTCGCTCAGCGCGTCCACGAATTGTTTTTCCACTGGCGTAACCTCGGCGTTGACCACGAGAACGTCCGCCAGAATAGATTGAGTTGTCTGTGCGCTTGGTGAGCCGGACTCGATCTCGCGCTGCAGAAGCACGCCGTCCTCATTGAGCTGAAGCATGTAGCCGTCGGCTGCGATCCAGGCGCGAGTTGCACGCTGCATGAATGCAGTGTGTTCGAACCTGCGATACACCTCGAACATACCGCGGACGTCATCGCGATCAATCCCACCGCGCACAAAATCCCGCTTTACCGCCTCGAAATCCGGGTTCGGCTTGTCCATTTCAATTCGCGCTTGGTGGTCCCCCATAAGGACGTCGATTTGCGCACGAAATTGCCGCAGCTCTTCCGGATCTGCACTGGATGCGTATTGCTGGAGATGGAAGACAGCGTCCTTCTGGGATTTCGACCACAGACTCTCCCCGCCAACATATGCGCGCATCGAGGACAGCAATCCTAAGCTGAAGTCGGCCAGGACCAGCAGGCACACTACGATGGCAGCAAAGATCCAAATGATGGCGAACGGAGAGTCCTTGCGCACCGGGTATTTGTCCGGCTGCACCGGGTTTCCCCAGCTATTGCTCGCGTGTTTCCAGGGGCCGCGCACCAACCACTGTGCAGGTTGTCTCTTCCAGAGCGATGTCACGGGCTCTCCGACCGGCAGACTGCAGGGCTAAGCATTGGCCAGCCTTACACTAAAAGTGGCAATCCGTGGGCGGACTGAGGAGAGATGACGTTAGACCTAACCCATCATCCCGGTGGGAACTACCTCGCAACTCCGTAGGCGACTTGGCGAATCTTTGCCGTCAACTCCGGACAGTGCGGGCGCTGTAGCGGGGGCTCGCTGACGACCAATGGGGCGATAAATCTGCGTGTGCGACGGCTGTCAGCGGCAGTACGATCGGATAACTTCTGTATTTGTCATAATATACATTATGCGAACTGTCTAATCTAGGTCAACCCTGGTCTGTTTCTCCCGGGACCCGTAAGGGCCGGCTCTCCGTCTGGGGGGTCGGCCTTTTCGTTTTTGTGGTGGTTCTCCTATGGGCTTGTCAAACAGGTAACAACCGTCACGGCGTTTTAGATTCATGAAGTTAGACGAAGTAAATGTCACTAGGCAGTTCTACCGCGAGCGACGGCACATCATAGCGTCGGAGCTCCGCGACTTGCGGCGACGATATGGTTTTACCCAGGCGGTAATGGCCGAGCGGCTGGACGTGAGTCGCAGGACGATCGTTCGGGGTGAACGCCGTGGCATGGAGGCAGCCCGGGGTACGTTGGTTCGATACCTCTGGTGCGAGCTGTATCTCCGGGCG
>DATHOA010000068.1:0-30373 GCA_035485475.1 Steroidobacteraceae bacterium
AGCAGCCGTGGCGCGGTCGCAACGATAACGGCGGCGGCGATAGCGCGAGTCGTATTTCGCATGATGATCGTGGTCCTCGTGGATGAAACGGAAGCGGAACTGATTCACAAAAATTAATACTTGACGCGACGGCTGCAATCCGTATGCCAAACGCACTTTGCAATAGATAACAAGCGGTTACCGGATAGCGATTTGCGTTAAAATTTCGGCACGCACCGAAATGGATCAGATTCGGGTAGCTTTGGCACCGATATGGTGCGTAAGTCGGGCCGGCGGCGGAGAGTTGACGGCGCAACTGATGCGTCGATGCAACGCATCAAAATCTTAACGCTTTTCTAACGCGGTTGACGCAGGCGTGATTAGGGGCTCGGGTCGTCCCCTCATGCGCGAGGTATGGCGCTTAGTGCGCGCGGCGAAGATTCAATTGGAGTGGGCAGCTGCGCCGCGCGAACGCGAGCTGTGACCAGTCATCACGATCACGCGATGAGCAGGTCTGATACGATCGGTGTTGGTTCACCCGTTGCAAACAGGTGCGCGTTATGCACGCTCAAATACAGCGTTACGGCAGGATACACCAATGAGCTACACAATCAATGTGAACGGAACGCCGCACACCGTCGATATCGACGGTGATACCCCGCTGCTGTGGGTGTTGCGTGACACCCTGGACATGAAGGGCAGCAAATTTGGCTGCGGCATGGGTCTGTGCGGCGCCTGCACGGTGCACATCAATGGCACCCCGACGCGCTCATGCATCACGCCGGTCAGCACCGTCGGCAAGGCGCAGATCACCACCATCGAAGGGATCGGCAGCAGCGATACCGGCAGGAAGGTTCAGGACGCCTGGCTCACTACCGACGTCGCGCAATGCGGCTATTGCCAGGCCGGGCAGATCATGGCCGCCACGGCGCTGCTCACCGCCAACCAGAAGCCCACCGACCAGGACATCGATAACGCGATGAGTGCAAATCTGTGTCGCTGCGCCACGTATACGCGTATCCGCGCAGCCATCAAGCTGGCCGCGGGGCTTCCCATCACTGATTCGCGGGAGATCTGATCATGTCAATCTCACACTCCACCGAAGCAGTATCGCGGCGCGCCTTCCTCTCCGTCAGCGCCGTTGCAGGCGGCGGCATGCTGCTGTCCTTCACTATTCCGCAGCTCGCGGATGCGTCGATACCCTTGGGTATCACGGACGCACCGCCCGCCGACAACACGTCCGTGATCAACGCGTACGTGAACATATATGCCGACAACAGGATCGTCATCAGCTCCAAGGTTCCGGAGATCGGCCAGGGCATCAAGACTTCCCTGCCCATGATCATCGCCGAGGAACTGGATGCCGACTGGAACACCGTGCACATCGTGCAGGCGCCGCTGGATGCAAAGCTGTACGGCGCGCAGTTTGCGGGCGGCAGTTTTTCCACGCCGCTGAACTGGGAGCCGCTGCGGCGCGCCGGTGCGGCGGCCCGCGCCATGCTCATCACGGCTGCGGCAAAGACCTGGCGCGTGCCCGAATCGGAGTGCACGACCTCCTTCGGCAAGGTGCAAAACGCTGCGGGCAAGTCGCTCACCTACGGGCAGCTGGCCGCGAAGGCGGCGAAGCTTGCACCACCGGACCTCAAGACGCTGACACTCAAGGATCCGAAGAACTACACCATCATCGGCCGCTCCATCAGCGGCATCGATAATCCGAAGGTGGTGACCGGCCAGCCGCTGTTTGGCATCGATGTGACCGTGCCGGGCATGCGCTACGCGGTGTTTCAGAAGTGCCCGGTGTTTGGTGGCAAGGTGGTCAGCGCCAACGTGGAAGAAATCAAGGCGCTGCCGGGCATCCTCAATGTGTTCCTCGTTGCGCCGGAAGGTCCGACGGGACTGCCGGATGGCATGGCCATGGGCCTGCAGAGCGGTGTGGCGATTGTCGCCAGCAGCTGGTGGCAGGCCAACAAGGCCCTCGACTCACTCAAGGTAGTCTGGGACGAAGGTCCGGTGGCGAGCCAGAGTTCGGCCGGGTTTGCCGCCAAGGCGCTCGAGCTGTCGACCCAGACTCCGCACCGGGTCATCCGCAAGGACGGTGACGCCAAGGCGGCACTGGCCGGTGCTGCGAAGACCGTGGAGGCGGCGTATTCCTATCCGTTCGTGGCCCACAGCCCGCTCGAGCCGCAGAATTCCACCGCGGTCTTCAAGGACGGGAAGCTGGAGATCTGGTCTCCGACCCAGAATCCCGGCTCCGGCAAAACCCTCATCGCCAAGACGCTGGGTCTTGCCGATGACGCGGTGACGGTACACATGACTCGTTGCGGTGGCGGCTTCGGCCGGCGCCTGGGCAGCGAGTTTATGGTCGAAGCGGCCATGATCGCCAAAATGCAGGGCGAACCGGTCAAGCTGCTGTGGAACCGCAACCAGGACCTGCAGCATGAGTTCTATCGTCCCGGCGGCTTTCACTACTTCAAGGCCGGGCTCGATGCACAGGGCGAACTGATTGCCTTCACCGATCACTACGTCGGCTATGAAAACAACGGCAAGCCGTCCAACAGCGCCGATCTGGCGGCGACCGAATTCCCGGCCAAGTATGTGAAGGACCTGGAGTTCGCCACATCCACGCAGCAATTGGGCGTGCCGACCGGACCAATGCGCGCGCCGGGCAGCAATGCCCACGCGTTCGTGTTCCAGTCCTTCGTGGATGAAGTTGCGCATGCGGCGGGTAAGGATCCGCTGCAATACCGGATCGATCTGTTTGCGCAGGAGCGCGCCGCCCCGCCCCCGCCGCCGCCCGCGGGCAAGGGTCCGCCGGGAGGCGGTCGGGGTGGCTTCCCGATGGGGCCGCCGTTCAGTGGCAAGCGTGCGCAGGGCGTTCTGGAAATGGTGCGCGACAAGTCCGGCTGGGGGAAGCGCCAGCTGCCGAAGGGCACCGGCATGGGGGTCGCGTTCTACTACAGCCACCTCGGCTACTTTGCCGAGGTCGTGCAGGCAACGGTTCGGCCCGCGGATGGCAGCATCAAGGTAGACAAGGTCTGGGTCGTGGGTGATGTGGGCAGCACCATCATCAATCCCTTCGGTGCACTCAACCAATGCCAGGGTGCCGCGCTCGATGGCATCAGCCAGGCATTGGGCGCGCGGATCACCATCGATCGGGGTCGGGTTGCTCAGACATTCCCGGAATACCCGCTGCTGCGCATGTACCAGGCCCCACCCGTGCAGGTTGATTTCAAACTGACGCCAAACTCACCCACGGGACTGGGCGAGCCGGCGTTGCCGCCGGTGATTCCAGCGCTGTGCAATGCGATCTTTGCGGCGACCGGTACGCGCATCCGCAGCTTGCCGATTGATACGACACTGCTGAAGTCGACTTCGACTTAAAGGTTCGCGCCTCGCGAGGCGATATAAAGGCCTGCCTGGAATGGATTCCGGGCGGGCCTTTTCTATTATGAGGTGCCCGTGTCGCGTGCCCGCTTGAAGGCGCCGTAGTCGATATGCCGGATGGTGTCGATGGGGCAACGCTGCTGGTCAGCGAGCACGAAGTCGAACACACGGTTCACGGTCCGGTCCGATGACGTGAGTCCGAACCGGTTCACATAGCGCAGATTGCGGCATCCAGCACGTACCCGGATCAGGTAGCCGTCATTGATGGTCGTAAAGAGCACCACTTGCTTTTCGCCCAGGGTACGAAAGCCATCGTAATGCCCCAGGTAGGTGAAGCTGTCGATGGGCGGACCGGCGAACTGCAGCAACTTGGCCTGCGTGGCGGCATCCTGTGGGCTGATGGGCGCCGTCGCGGCGCAGCCGGCCAGCAGCACCGCCAAAATGGTTGCCGTCAGGGGTTTGAAAGTTCGCATGCAACGCTCCTTCGCATCAATCCTTGCGGGCTTGGGCGTTCGCGAGCAGCTGACGGCTCAGGGCCTTGCGGCCCGACAGCGTCACCAGCTCGGTCAGACGCGTAGCATACGCCTGCCCCTGCGGGTAATAGCCGGGATTGGAATTCATGCGCAGTTGCAGTGCCTCGAGCGCCACGCCGGTCTCACCATTCGCGAGCAGCTTGCCCAGGTACTCGTTAGTGACCTGGTCGCCAATGACCGGTTCATCCCAGGCGCAGGTCGCCTGCTGCAGGAGGTGATACTCGGTAAAGGGGTGAGCCTCCGGGCAGTGTTTGTGCATCCAGGCCTGGAGGTTGGCCCAGGCCTCGCTGCGACGCTTCAGCCGCAGCAATGCGTAGGTTCGGTCCAGCACGGCGGCGCGCGCAATGGCGTGATGCCGCTCATCCCGCTCGGCCACCCGCTCATCGTGGCTGCGAGTGTCCAGCTGCAGCTCGACGCGCCGTTCGAATATCGCGCCGCCAATGAAGCAGAACATCGCGAGCAGACAGAACTGGGCGATCGCCAGGATCAGCAGCAGCGAGTCCAGGTTCAGGACGACGATGAGGATGGCCAGCGCGCCCCCGAGGATGATCGCCAGCACGCCGGCGTAGTTCAGCCCCAGGCCCTTCACGACGCGCCCGATCGCCAGCGGCGAGACTGCGTGCACCCAGCTGTCACTCATGGCCAGCAGCGCCACCGTCGCCGGCAGCGCAATCAGCAAGACGGCACCGAGCCCCAGTCCTGCGACGGGCCCGATGGAGTGATACACCCACCAGCTCGCGATGAACCCCAGCGACACTATTATTGCCTGAAGCAGTGGCCTTTGTTCATCGACGGGATTGAGCATCTCCACCGACAGTACGGGCAGGTCCTTGTGACCCGCAATGATCGCATCCAGCAGCGCGAAGCAATACTTGAAGAACCACGACAGCAGGATGAAGTCGGCCGGGATGCCGAACAGCTTGCCGAACTCGATAAAAAGGGACCACAGAATCGTGAGGGCGACCACCAGCATCAGCGGTGCGGCATGGAAGGGCATGAGCAGGTAGCGTGTCATGTACACTTTGGCGATCGATGAGTTTTGATGCTGCAAGTCCTGGCCGCATTCTGCGCGAGGTGTTCGGTTACCCGCAATTCCGCGCGCCCCAGGGCGAGATCATCGACCATGTCGCCCGTGGCGGCGATGCACTGGTTCTCATGCCGACCGGCAGCGGCAAATCCCTGTGTTACCAGATTCCGGCGCTGGTGCGTCCGGGCGTTGCCGTGGTGGTCTCCCCGCTGATCGCCTTGATGCAGGACCAGGTCGCCGGCCTGAAGGAGGCCGGCGTGCGCGCCGAGGCGCTGAACTCCTCGCTGGAGTGGCATGAGGCGCAGCGCATCGAGCAACTGGTGCGGAGCGGGGACCTGGATCTGCTGTACCTGGCACCGGAGCGGCTGCTGACCGAGCGCTGCCTGGAACTGCTCGCATCGATCCCCTTGAGCCTGTTCGCCATCGACGAGGCACATTGTGTCTCGCAGTGGGGCCATGACTTTCGTCCCGAATACATCCAGCTGTCGGTGCTTGCGCGCCGCTTTCCGGGCGTGCCGCGCGTGGCCCTCACCGCGACCGCGGATGAGCAGACGCGGGGCGAAATCGTCTCGCGTCTGGAGTTGGGTTCGGCGCGGATATTCATTTCCAGCTTTGATCGGCCGAATATCCGCTACCGCATCGGCGAAAAGGACAACCCGCGCCGCCAGCTGCTGGAGTTCCTCAAGGCCGAGCACGAGGGGGATGCCGGCATCGTCTACTGCCTGTCGCGCGCCTCCGTGGATGCCACGGCGGTGTGGCTGGTCGAGCATGGCGTGCGGGCATTGCCCTACCACGCCGGGCTCGATGCCCGCACCCGCGAACAGCATCAGCGCCGGTTCATCCGCGAGGAGGGCATCGTCATGGTCGCGACGATCGCCTTCGGCATGGGCATCGACAAGCCGGACGTGCGCTTCGTCGCGCACCTGGATCTGCCCAAGAGCATCGAGGGTTATTACCAGGAAACCGGGCGCGCCGGCCGCGATGGGCTGCCGGCCGATGCCTGGCTGGTCTACGGCCTGTCAGACATCGTCCAGCTGCGGCGCATGATCGAACAATCCGACGGCGCGCAAAGCTATCGGCGCGTCAGCTCGACCAAGCTCGACGCGATGGTGGGGCTGTGCGAGGGAGTGGGCTGCCGGCGTGTGCGCCTGCTGGATTACTTCGGTGAAGCCGCCACGGACTGCGGCAATTGCGACAATTGCCTGGAGCCCCCGGCGCAGTGGGACGGCACGCGTGCGGCGCAGATGCTGCTGTCGTGCATCTACCGGATCGGACAGGCCAGCGGCGTCAGCTTCGGTGCCCAGCATCTCATCGATGTGCTGCGCGGCAAGGCAACGCCGCGGGTGCGCGAGTATGGCCACGAACGCCTCAGTACCTTCGGCATCGGCGCGGAGCTTGAGGAGATCCAGTTGCGCGCGGTCGTGCGCCAGCTGGTCATGCAGCGGCTGCTGCATGTCGATCATGAGCACTTCAACGTGCTCAAGCTGCTGCCGGCCAGCCGTGAAGTGCTCAAGGGTGAGCGGCAGTTGATCCTGCGGCGCAGCACCGCACGCGTCGCGCGTCGCGGGCGGCAACGACCCGGCGCGGCGACTCCCGGGCCGGGCAAGGGTTCGGTCATCGGTGCAGGCGCGAACGCGGTGCTGTTTGAGGCCTTGCGCGAATGGCGCCGGACCACGGCGCGCGAACACAATGTGCCGGCCTATACGGTGTTTCATGACGCCACGCTGGCGGAAATCGCCCGCCAGCTGCCGCATTCGGCCGTGCAGTTGCGCGGCATTGCCGGGGTCGGGGAGGCGAAGCTGGCGCGCTACGGCGTCGCGCTGCTGGATCTGGTGTTACTCCATACCGCCGGGCATCGGGGATGAGGGCAGGGCGTTCTTGGGCTCGCGCCGCGGACCATCGAGCGGATCACCCAGCAGGCGTCGCACACTGACGAAGAACACCGGCACGAACAGCACGCCCAACACGGCCGCGGTCAGCATGCCGCCGGCGACACCCGTGCCGATGGCGTGACGCGCATTGGCACCGGCACCGCTGGACAGCACCAGCGGCATGACGCCGAGGATGAATGCAAAGGAAGTCATGAGAATGGGTCGGAAGCGCAGCCGCGCGGCTTCCACGACGGCATCATGCAAACTCTTGCCCGCCGCATGTTCGACGACCGCGAACTCGACGATCAGGATCGCGTTCTTGGCGGCCAGTCCAATGATGGTGATCAGGCCGACCTTGAAGAACACATCATTGGACAGCCCGCGCAGCTGCGCCGCGGCGATCGCGCCGATGACGCCGAGCGGCACGACCAGCAGTACCGAAACCGGCACCGACCAGCTTTCGTACAGCGCCGCCAGACACAGGTACACCACCAGGATGGACAGCGCGAACAGTGCGGGCGCCTGCGCACCGGAGAGCCGCTCCTGCAGTGACTGTCCGGCCCAGTCCGAACCGATGCCATCGGGCAGCTGCGCGACCTGCCGTTGCATCTCGGTCATGGCCTCACCGGTACTGCGCCCGGCGGCATTGGAGCCATTGATCTCCACGGCGGCGTAGCCGTTGTAGCGGGTGAGATTCGGTGAGGCGACGGTCCAATGCGGGTGCACGACGCTGGATAACGGAATCATCGTGGGCAGGGCCGGGGTGCCGCCGGTGGCGGGTCCCGGGTTGAGCGTACTGGGCAGATAGAAGTGATCCAGTGCCTCCGGGCCCATGCGGAAGGGCGCATCGGCCTCGAGCATCACGCGCAGCACCCGCCCTTGGTAGTAGAAGTCATTGGCGTAAACGGGGGCCATCATGAGCTGCAGGGATCCGTACAGATCGAGCGGCGACAGTCCCATGGTCTCGGCCTGCACGCGATCGACGCTCATGTCGAGCCGCGGCGCATCCTCCAGGGTATTGGCGCGCACATTGATGAGAAGCGGGGACTTGTTGGCGCTCGTCGTCAAAGTGTTCAAAGCCGCCGTGAGCGCCTCGCGCCCGAGCCCGGCGCGGTCCTGCAGGAACAGGTCGAAGCCCCCGAATTGACCCAGTCCGCGCACCGTCGGCAGGTTCACGGAGTACGCCTGGGCGTCGTGGACATTGCGTGCCAGGATGCGATTCGCCCAGCTGATGAAAGTCGCCGCGGTGTCCTTGCGCTGCTCCCAGGGCTTCAGGCGCACGAAGCCCAGGCCGACGTTCTCACCCTGGCCCACGAAGCTGAAGCCCGCGATCTCCATGACGCCATCGACATCGGGACTTTGGTGCATCAGCTCGCCGACCCGGGTCATGACCTGCATGGTGCGATCGAGCGTGGTCCCGGGCGGGGTTTGCACGATCACGTAGGCGTAGCCCTGGTCCTCCTCGGGGAGGAAGCCGCCGGGCATGCGCACGAACAGCCACGCACCCACCGCGACCAGGACGGCGAACGCCACCATCCAGTGCGGCGCAAGGCGCACCGACTGGAACACGCGCCGCATGTACACGGCCAGGGTCCACTGAAAGGCGCGGTTGAAGCCGCGGAACAGCAGGTTCGGGTTCAGGTGTCCGGGGCGCAGCAGCGTGGCACACAGTGCGGGCGTGAAGCTCAGCGCCAGGAACGCGGAGAACAGCATGGAGATGGCGATGGTGAGCGCGAACTGGCGGTAAATGGCCCCGACGCTGCCGGTCTGCAGGGCGCTGGGCACGAAGACCGCGGCCAGCACCACCGTGATAGCGACGATGGCGCCGGTGATCTGGCCCATGGCCTTGCGCGTGGCCTCCTTGGGTGGCAGATGCTCCTCACGCATGATGCGTTCGACCGACTCGATGACCACGATGGCATCGTCCACCACGATACCGATGGCCAGGGCCACCCCGAACAGGCTCAAGGTATTGACGGAAAAACCGACCGCGTAGATGCCGACGAATGCGCCCAGCAAGGCCACCGGCATCACCAGGGTCGGAATGAGCGTGGCACGGATGTTCTGCAGGAACACCAGCATCACCAGGAACACGAGCACCACCGAGCCGGCGAGCGTGTACACGACCTCGCGGATCGACACGGAGATGAACTTGGTGGCATCGAATGGCGTGATCCAGGTGACGCCCGGAGGAAAGCTGCGCTGCAGCTCATTCATGCGATCGCGTATGGCCTGCACCACTTTGAGGACATCGGCCCCGGGCAGCACCGCGATGCCGCAGCCGGCGATGGGCTTGCCGTCCACCTTGTCGTCCAGGCCGTAGGCGTAGGGTCCCAGCTCCAGGCGCGCGACATCGCGCAGCCGTACCGTGGTGCCGTTCGGATCCGTGCGCAGAATGATGTTCTCGAACTGATCCTGCGAGGTGAAGCGGCCCGGCACGCTGACGTTGATCGACATCTGCTGATTGGGCGCCGTCGGCACGGCGCCGATTGAGCCTGCGGCCACCTGCACATTCTGACTCTGCACGGTCGTCAGCACCTGCGCGGGGGAGATTCCATAGGCGTGCAGCCGATCCGGATTCAGCCAGATGCGCATGGCGTACTCGGAACCGAACTGCTGCACGTTGGCCACGCCGTTGATGCGCTGAATCTGATCCAGCACCCGCGTGGCGAGCAGGTTGCTGAGCTCATAGGAGTTCATGCTGCCGTCCGTGGACTGCAGTGCCAGGACGATGACGTTGCTGGTCGAGGCCTTCTGCACGCTCAGGCCCAGCGCGTTGACTTCGGCGGGCAGGCGCGGCGTGGCCAGGGACATGCGGTTCTGTGATTGAACCAGCGCGGTATCCGGATCGGTGCCGGTATCGAAAGTCAGCGTAACGTTGGCATTGCCCTTCGAATTGGAGCTGGAGGTGAAGTACAGCAGGTGGTCGATTCCGGTGAGCTGCTGTTCGATGATCTGGGTGACCGTGTGCTCGATCACTTCGGCATCGGCGCCGGGGTAGTTGGCCGAGACCTGCACCTGCGGTGGCGCGATATCCGGATAGGCCTCGATGGGCAGGCGGGTGATCGACAGTATGCCCGCCAGGGTAATGAGGATGGCGATGACCCAAGCAAAGACCGGGTGCTCAATGAAAAAACGCGCCATGGCCGATCAGGTTCCCGAGGCGTTGTCGGGGAGCACCTTGACCTGCATGCCCGGATGTACCTTGTCGATGCTCGTCGCGATGATGCGGTCGCCGGCGTCAAGGCCGCCGGTGACCAGCCAGTTGATACCCATCATCGCTTCGGCCTGGATGCGCTTCTGCACGACCTTGCCATCGGGACCTGCGACCTGCACGAAGGCGCCAGTGCCATCGCGGCGCACGATCGCCTGTGGCACCAGGTACGCCCGGTTCAGGGTGCCGAGCGTCAGATGCACGGTCACGAACATGCCCGGCAGCAGCCGGCGCTGGGGATTGGCCACCACGCCGCGAAATGCCAGGGCGGCATTGGTTGGATCGACGGTCACATCGTCGAAATCAAGCGTGCCCTGCGGTATGTACGGCGTGCCATCCGGCAGGATCACCTGCAAGCTGGCCTTGTCGCGATCAAACAAGGTCACATCGCCGCGGGTCTGCGCGGCGCGCAGCTGCAGGATCTCATCGGCCGGGCGATCGAAATTCACGTACAGGCGGTCGATCTGATCGACCGTGGTGAGCAAGGTCGCCTCGCTCTGGCCCACCAGGGCGCCTTCAGTGACATGCTGCTGGCCGGAGCGACCGGAGATCGGCGCCGTCACGGTGGCATATCCCAGATTGATACGGGCGGTCTCGACATTCGCTTCGGCCTGCTTGACCTGCGCCAGCGAGGAGCGCTCGGTGGCATTGTTGTTGTCCACATCGGAACGGGAGACCAGTCCGCTGACCAGCAGGTCGCGGGTACGCTTGGCGTTGACGGCCGCATTGGTGGAAGTTGCCTGCGCCTGGGCCAGCGCGGCCAGGGCCGCATCCAGCGCCGCCTGGTACGGCTTCGGATCGATCTCGAACAATACCTCGCCGGCGCGGACCTCGGAGCCCTCGCGGTACAGGCGCTTGAGCAGGATGCCTGGCACTCTGGCGCGCACATCCGCTGAGCGCACCGCAGAAACGCGGCCGACCAGATCGCGGGTCAGCGGCAGCATCTGCGGCTGTGCATGGACAACAGTGACCTGCGGTGTCTGGGGCGCCGAAGCAGTCGGCGTCGGGGAGCAGCCGGCGACCAGCGCGCCAGCAAGGGCCAGGACGGCCAGCGATGCGATTGAACGAAGGCGCATGGAGGGGTCGGTATTCCAGATGATTGGCACCGGCATGCTGCCGTGCGGTACGCATTCTATGCCATACCCGGCAGCTGAAAGGAGCCCATTCGCCGCAACGGTGTCGCCCTGGGGCGTCATCAATTGACCGGCGTGCGGTGCTGGGCAGATGCTTGGCGCCCGGACAGTCTTTGAATGTTGAGGAGCCCATCATGCAGCCATCACCTCGCCTCG
This sequence comes from Steroidobacteraceae bacterium, assembly GCA_035485475.1. Taxonomy (GTDB): domain Bacteria; phylum Pseudomonadota; class Gammaproteobacteria; order Steroidobacterales; family Steroidobacteraceae; genus DAIDKA01. The sequence continues at coordinate 11,298 of DATHOA010000068.1, forward strand.
TACTTCGCACCCTCATGATCGCCGCCGTACTGGCCACCGGCAGTGCCCAAGCGGCCGACGGCGATCTGCACTGCACATTGACGTTTCAGACGAAGACCTGGTCGATCATCTACAAGTCCGCGTCGGGCTTCGGCACCATTCATTGTTCCAACGGCCAGTCACTGCGGGTCAAACTCAGTGCCAAGGGCGGCGGCCTGACGGCCGGCAAATCCGAGGAGAGCGGTCACGGGGAGTTCTCCCCGGTTGGCCATATCGATGATCTGCTCGGCGCCTACGCGGCAGCACAGGCTCACGCCGGGGCGGTCAATTCCGTGCAGGCGCAGGTGGTGACCAAGGGCGAAGTGTCGCTCGCGCTTACCGGCAAGGGACACGGTTGGAGCCTGGGTGTGGACCTGAGTGAACTGAAGATCGAGCGTTAACCTGATTTCAGGCGCAGCTGGTCGAGCTGTTCCCAGCGGGCGAACTTGCGCGCCATCTCCTGTTCGATGGCACCGGCGCGGGCACTGTCGGCGCGCAGCACCTCGGCGCCGCACAGGTGGTAGTCGGCCGAGCTCATGCGCGCGAGCAGCGCCGCCTGCTCGGTTTCCAGGGCCTCGATTTCCTTGGGCAGCGACTCCAGTTCGCGCTGATCCTTGTACCCGAGCCGCGCCTTCGCCCGTGGCGCGGGCACGGCCGCCGGGGCGGCGGTTCGCACCGGGGCAAACGCGGACGGCGCACCCGCCGCACGCGCCAGCGCCGAGGCGGCTTTTTGCACCAGCCAGTCCGAATAGCCGCCGACATACTCGCGCCAGCGCCCGTTGCCCTCCGCGGCGATCGTCTGGGTGACGATATTGTCCAGGAAGCGCCGATCGTGGCTCACCAGCAGCACCGTGCCGGGGTATTCGGCCAGCGTCTGTTCGAGCAGCTCCAGCGAATCGATGTCCAGGTCATTGGTGGGCTCATCGAGCACCAGCAGATTGGCGGGACGCGCAAACAATCGCGCCAGCAGCAGCCGATTGCGTTCCCCTCCGGAGAGCATGCGCACCGGCGACTGCGCGCGCCGCGGCGAGAACAGAAAGTCCTGCAGGTAGCTGGAGATGTGTTTGCGCTGGCCGGCGATCTCGACCCAGTCGGACCCCGGACTGATGGTGTCGGCCACCGTGCTCTCCGGGTCCAGCGCCGCGCGCATCTGGTCAAAGTAGGCGATGTTGAGATTGGTCCCGAGGCGCACGATGCCCGCATCGGGTGCCTGCGTGCCGAGTATTAGCCGGATCAGCGTCGACTTGCCGACCCCGTTGGCGCCAATGAGGCCGACCCGGTCACCGCGCATGATGCGGGCGGAGAGGTTGTCGATGAGCAGGCGCTCACCGAAGCTCAGTGAGACGTCTTCGAGCTCGGCGACCAGCTTGCCGGAGCGCTCCCCGGCGTCGACCTGCAGATTGACCCGCCCCACCCGTTCGCGACGCGCCGCGCGTTCGCGACGCAACTGCTCCAGCCGTACGACCCGGCCTTCGTTGCGGGTGCGGCGTGCCTCGACGCCCTTGCGAATCCACACCTCCTCCTGCGCGAGCCGCTTGTCGAAGCGGCTGTTCGAGGCGCTCTCGGAGGCCAGCTCCGCCTCCTTGATCTCCTGGTAGCGCGCGAAATTTCCCTGGTAGGAGCGCAACACGCCGCGATCGAGTTCCACGATCCGGGTCGCAATCCGATCGAGGAATTCGCGATCGTGAGTGATGATGAGCGCGGCGCGCGCTTCCGGTATCAGCTCCTGCAGCATCTCGATGGCCCCGATGTCCAAGTGATTCGTGGGCTCATCCAGTAGCAGCAGGTCCGGCTGCGAGGCGAAGGCGGCGGCGAGGGCGGCGCGTTTGCGCTCCCCGCCGGATCCGGTCGCGGCGGCACGCTCCAGGTCCACCTCAAAGCGCTCCAGGTACATCGCCAGCTTCCAGTCGTGCTCAGCGGGCGGCGCGGGCAGTACCGGTTCCTGCTCGACGAAGGCGATGCGCAGGCCATCCTGCCGTTCGATCGCACCGCCATCCAGGATCGCCGCGCCGGTCAGTACTTTCAGCAGCGTCGATTTGCCGCTGCCATTGCGGCCGATGAGGCCGATGCGCTCGCCGTCCTGTATGGACAACTCGGCATGGTCGAGCAGGGGGAAGTCGCCATAGGCAAGCTCCGCGTCGCGAAGAGTCAGTAGTGTCATGCGCCCTAGTGTAGAAGAAGCGGACCTGTTCGGCGGTTTGAACAACCCCGATTGGACGCAGGGCAACATTTTCTGTACAGTACGCTCCGCTAGAAGTGGGTTGCGCGGTCAGCGTCCCATCTTGCTCGTCCGGTCTCCTTCCGTGAGACCTAAGCGATATCTTCAATTTCTCCCCTCGCTTCTGACCGCGGCGCCACTGGCCCCGTGCGAGTCTCACTCAAGGTTTCCTTACAACATGTCATTTTCCGATCTCGGGCTTGCTCCCGAGCTGCTTCGCGCCGTTTCCGAGAACGCCTATACCGAACCGACTCCGATCCAGGTACGCGCCATTCCCGCCGTGCTCGAGGGTCGCGACGTTCTCGCAGGTGCCCAGACGGGTACCGGCAAAACGGCCGCTTTCGTACTACCCATCCTGCAGAAACTGGCCGGGTTGGGTGCCACCACCACGCCGATCGGCGGCGTAGACCCGGACCGTCGCGCCCCCCGCGCCCTCGTGCTCACCCCGACCCGGGAGCTTGCGGCACAGATTGCCGAAAGTGCCCGCACCTACGGCAAGTACGCGCCGGTGCGCACCCAGGTCGTCTTCGGTGGCGTCAACATCAACCCACAGATCAGCGCACTGCGCAGCGGCTGCGATCTGCTCATCGCAACGCCCGGCCGTCTGCTGGATCTGTCACAGCAGGGGGTCGTGAACCTGCGCAATGTGCAGGTGCTGGTACTCGATGAGGCCGATCGCATGCTCGATATGGGCTTCATCCGCGACATCCGCCGCATCATCAAGCTGCTGCCGCCGCGCCGGCAGAATCTGCTGTTCTCGGCCACCTACAGCGATGACATGCGTCAACTCGCCAGTGGCCTGCTGCGCGACCCGGTATCGGTTGAAGTGGCCGCGCGCAACGCCACGGCCGATCGCGTCGATCAATCGGTCTACAAGGTGCCCAAGGATCACAAGCGCCACCTGCTCGCGCATTTGATCAAGGACGGCAACTGGTTCCAGGTGCTGATCTTCACGCGTACCAAGCACGGCGCCAATCGCCTCACCCAGCAGCTGGAAGGCTCGGGGATCAAGGCCGCGGCCATTCACGGCAACAAGAGCCAGGGCGCACGCACGCGGGCGCTGGCGGATTTCAAGGACAATCGCATCACGGCACTGGTCGCGACCGAAGTGGCCGCGCGCGGCCTGGACATCAAGGAACTGCCGCATGTCGTCAACTATGAACTGCCGAATGTGCCGGAGGACTACGTCCACCGTATCGGGCGCACGGCACGCGCCGGCCTGACCGGTCAGGCCGTCTCGCTGGTATCCCCGGATGAGGCACCGCTGCTGCGCGACATCGAGCGGCTGCTGAAGCGCCCGCTGCAGGTGGCGGCGGTGCCGGAATTTCCCATCAACATGACCCTCGGACCGGTTACCGACCGGGGACCTGCGGCTGATCCGCGTCGCGTCGATGCGGGTTCACGGCCGAGCCGCCCGCAGGGTCAACGCCGCGATGGCGGCGGCCGCACCGGCCGCGGCCGTAGCGCTCCGGGCCACAGTGCAGGCCGCGGCGGTGGCGCTACCGGTACGCGTCAGCGCATGCATTGATCGGCGCGGCAAATTTTAAATTTGTCAATTAGTTACGGAAGTTTTTGCCGCTGACGCATCAGGTTGCTGAAGTCCGCGGACTCTTTAATACGGCTGGGGTGAGCCCCAAGCCGTATTAAGGTTTACGGCTTGCCCCGGCTGCCGTAGAATGCGCGGCCTCGGTGGGTCCGGACGGAATTTGTCCGTACCTGCATGTGCGGCAAGGATCGGCTGCATTGCTTGATGGTAAAGCCCCCCGAGGGGCTTTTCGTTTTTCTGGGGCCCCCGATTGAGGGGGAAGTGGGCCGTAGGGCCCATTTTTATTTTTGACGGTTTATTCACAGGCTGTTGAGGAGGAGTGGCACATGGCGGCTCTGCGTGAGCGCCTCATCTCCTTGATCGAACCGCTGCTCATTCAATTGGGCTACGAGCTTGTGGAGCTGGAGTTTGCGCCGGGTCATCGGGGTGGGGCGTTGCGGATCTTCATCGACCGCCCCGAGGGCATCGGTATCAGCGACTGTGAGCGAGTGAGCCGCGAGGTGTCGGCGTTGATGGATGTCGAGGATCCGATCCCGACCGCCTATTCGCTGGAAGTGTCCTCGCCGGGTGACGATCGGGTGCTGCGTACCCACGCGCACTACGAGCGGTTCAAGGGCTCGCGGGTGCTGGTTGAATTGGTTGCGCCGCGCGCTGGACGGCGGCGCTACACGGGAATGTTGCAGGAAGTGTCCGCGACTGGAGTGGCCCTTGAGGTCGACCGGCAGCGCGTGGATGTCCCATTTGTCGAAATTGCGAAGACGCGACTGGCACCTTTGACTCAGGTGTCGGCGCCCGCAAAGTGAGGAGCTGTAAGAGATGAACAAGGAAATCCTGATGGTCGTCGACGCCGTCTCGAACGAGAAGGGCGTGGACAAAGAGGTCATCTTCGATGCGCTTGAAGCCGCCCTCGCTTCTGCCACCCGCAAAAAGCACGGCGAGGAGTGGGACGTGCGCGTCGCGATTGATCGCAAGAGCGGCGACTACGTGACGTTCCGTCGCTGGAAGGTGTTTGCCGATGAGTCCACGGAGCTTGAGGTACCGGAGCGGGAACTGCGCATGGATGATGCGCGTGACCTGGACCCGGCAACGCAGCCCGGTGGCTTCGTCGAGGAGCCGATGGAATCGGTGGGCTTTGGCCGCATCGCGGCCCAGCAGGCCAAGCAGGTGATCGTGCAGAAGGTGCGCGAGGCGGAGCGCGCGCAGGTGGTCGATGCCTATCGCGACCGGGTCGGCACCATGGTCAGTGGCCTGGTCAAGCGCGTCGACCGCAACGGCCTGTATATCGATCTGGGCAGCAATGCCGAAGGCTTCGTGCCGCGCACGGACATGATTCCGCGCGAGCAGGCCAAGCCGCAGGATCGCGTCAAGGCGTATCTGAAGGAAGTGCGCTCCGAGCCGCGCGGTCCGCAGCTGTTCCTGACGCGCACCGCGCCGGAGTTCCTGATCGAGCTGTTCAAGCTCGAAGTCCCGGAAGTCGGCCAGGGCCTGATCGAGATCCTGGGCGCCGCCCGCGATCCGGGCGTGCGCGCGAAAATCGCGGTGCGCAGCAATGATCCGCGCATTGATCCGGTGGGTGCCTGCGTCGGCATGCGCGGTTCGCGCGTGCAGGCGGTGTCCAATGAAGTGTCCGGCGAGCGCGTGGACATCATTCCCTTTGATGCCAATCCGGCGCAGTTCGTGATCAATGCGATGTCGCCGGCCGAGGTCATGTCCATCGTCGTGGACGAGGAATCGCACAGCATCGACATCGCGGTCGCCGAGGACAAGCTGTCGCAGGCGATCGGTCGCGGCGGACAGAACATCCGCCTGGCCAGTCAGCTCACGGGCTGGGAATTGAATGTCATGACCGAGTCGGATGCGGAAGCCAAGAGCGATACCGAATCGCGCGACCTGGTGCAGACATTCATGAAACAGCTGGATGTCGGCGAAGACGTGGCCACGATCCTGGTGCAGGAAGGCTTCTCCACGGTTGAGGAAGTGGCGTACGTACCCCAGGCCGAACTCATGGCAATTGCCGAGTTCGATGAAACCATCGTCAAGGAGCTGCGCAACCGCGCCCGCGACGTGCTGCTCACGCAGGCCATCGCGAGCGAGGAAACTTTGGATCAGGCGATGCCCGCCGATGATCTGTTGACCATGACCGGCATGAGCCCGGACCTGGCTCTCGCCCTCGCACGCCGTGGCGTGCGCACCCGCGAGGATCTGGCCGAGCAGTCGGTTGACGACCTGTCCGACATTGATGGGCTGGCGGCCGACGAGGCCGGCAAGCTGATCATGACCGCACGCGAGCCATGGTTTGAAGCCGGCCGAGGAAATAACTGATGGCTGATGTAACTGTTTCGCAATTTGCCCAGGTACTGAAAGTACCTGTGGATCGCCTGATCGTGCAGCTCGATCAGGCAGGCATCAAGGTCGAAGGGCCCGATGATCGCATCAGCGACGAGGCCAAACTCGAACTGCTGTCGCACCTGCGCAAGTCGCACGGCAGCGAGGACCAGGTCGGCGGCTCGCCCAACAAGATCACGCTCAAGCGCAAGACTCAAAGCGAATTGAAGCTGGCGAGCACGCAGGGTCGTGCCCGCACCGTCAATGTCGAGGTGCGGCGCAGCCGCACCTACGTGAAGCGCGATGTACTCGAGGAACAGAACCGCCTGAATTCGGAGGACGGGGACTCCAAGCGCCGCGAGGCGGAGGAGGCCGAGCGCCGCGAGCGCGAGCGGCTGGAGGCCGAGCGCACCGAGAACGAGCGGGTCGAGGCCGAGAATCGACGCCGCATCGAGGAAGAACAGAACCGCAAGAAGGCGCAGGAAGATGCGCGCCGCGCGGCCGAACAGCAGGCGCGCGAGGATGCGGAACGCCGCGAGCGCGAACAGCAACGTCACGTCCCCGTCGAACCGCGTGAGCAGGCACAGAAGGCGGCCCCGCAGCCGAAGCCGGTCGCACCGGCGCGTCCCCCCGCACCGCAGCGGCCGGAAGTTGTGCAGCGGCCCGCGGCGGCATCCCCCGCGGTGGCGCCGACGCCCGAGCGTGGTGCGCAGCCGACCCGCTATGGCCGCGCCGAGCTGCATGTGGCCGGTGACGTCAGCAACCGCTACAAGAAGAAACGGCGCGTCAAGGGACGCCCCGTGTCCATGGGCAGCGATGCCCGTCATGCCTTCGAAATGCCCACCACGCCGCAGAAGCGCGAAGTGGCGCTGGGCGAGACCATCACCGTGGCGGAACTTGCCGCGAAGATGGCCATCAAGGCGACTGAGGTGATCAAGGTGCTGATGAATATCGGCATCATGGCCACGATCAACCAGCCGCTGGACCAGGAGACCGCCGTGCTGGTGGTCGAGGAATTGGGTCATACGCCGAAGCTGCAGCGCGAAGACCAGATCGAGGATGACCTGCAGGGTGCCGGGACCGGCGAGGATGCCGGCGAACCGCGTCCGCCGGTCGTCACCGTCATGGGTCACGTCGACCATGGCAAGACCTCACTGCTGGACCACATCCGCCGTGCCAAGGTGGCGGCCGGCGAGGCCGGCGGCATAACCCAGCACATCGGCGCCTATCGGGTGCAGACGCCCAAGGGTGTGATCACCTTCCTGGATACTCCGGGCCATGCGGCGTTCACCGCCATGCGTGCGCGCGGTGCCAAGGCCACGGACGTGGTGATCCTGGTGGTGGCGGCGGACGATGGCGTCATGCCGCAGACCATCGAGGCCATCGAGCACGCGCGTGCCGCCAACGTGCCCATCGTGGTGGCGATCAACAAGATCGACAAGCCGGACGCGGATCCGGAGCGCGTGCGCAACGAGTTGGCCAAGTACGATGTGATTCCGGAGGCCTGGGGCGGCCAGAACATGTTCGTGAATGTCTCGGCGCGCACCGGCGAGGGTATCGACCAGCTGCTCGAAGCGATCCTGCTGCAGGCCGAGGTACTGGAGCTGTCGAGCACTCTCACCGGTCCGGCCTCCGGCATCGTCATCGAGTCGAGCATCGAGAAGGGCCGTGGTCCGGTCGCGACGGTGCTGGTCAAGAAAGGCACGCTGCACATGGGCGATTTCATTCTCGCCGGAACCGAATTCGGGCGGGTCCGCGCCATGTTTGATGAAACCGGTGCGGCGGTGCAGGAAGCCGCACCGTCCACGCCGGTGGCCGTGCTGGGCCTGTCCGGCGCGCCCAAGGCGGGCGATGATCTGCTGGTGGTCGAGAGCGAGCGCAAGGCGCGGGAAGTCGCGCTGTATCGCCAGGGCAAGTTCCGCGACGTGAAGCTGGCCAAGACGGCCACACGTGCCGAAGATGCGTTCTCGCAGCTGGATTCGGAAAAAGCCGGCGTCGTGGTGGTACTGCTGAAGGCCGACGTGCAGGGCAGCCAGGAGGCCTTGCGTGAGGCCCTGACCAAACTTTCGACTTCGGAGGTCGCGGTCAAGGTCATCGCCAGCGGCGTCGGTGGCATCACCGCCTCGGACGTCCAGCTGGCCGGTGCCTCGAAGGCGCTCATCATCGGCTTCAACGTGCGCGCCGATTCCGGCGCCCGCGAGGCGATCAAGGAACTGGGCGTGGATGTGCGCTACTACAGCATCATCTACGAGGCCATCGATGACGTGAAGGCGATGATGAGCGGCATGCTCGCGCCGGAGGTCAAGGAGACGATCGTCGGTATCGCGCAGGTCCGCGACGTGTTCCGCTCCAGCAAGTTCGGGGTCGTGGCGGGCTGTCTGGTCATCGAAGGGGTGGTCAAGCGCAACAACCCGATCCGGGTGCTGCGTGAAAGCGTGGTGATCTTCGAAGGCGCGCTCGAATCGCTGCGGCGCTTCAAGGATGACGTGGGCGAAGTGCGTGCCGGCACCGAGTGCGGCATCGGGGTCAAGAACTACCAGGACGTTCGGGTCGGCGACCAGATCGAGTGCTTCACTCGCGTCGAAGTCGCGCGGACGGTGTAGATGCCCAGCAAGCACCAACCCTCCGGTGGCCGTCACAGTCGCATCGAAGCGCAGATGCAGCGGGTGCTCGCCGACCTGATCAGCCGTGAGGTCAAGGATCCGCGGGTCGGCAATGTCACGATCACGGCGGTCGAGGTCGCGCAGGATCTGGCGACGGCGCGGATCTTCTTCGTGCCCTTTGCCGGTGGCCATGATCCGCAACAGGTGGCCGAGGGCCTGGCCCGCGCCGGGGGATTCCTGCGCGGCGCGGTCGGGCGGCAGCTTGGCTTGCGACATGCGCCGCGCCTGTCCTTTGTGTTCGATGACACGCTGGACAAGGCCTTGCACCTCACCGCCCTCATCGATCGCGCAGTCGCCGCCGACACACCCGCAAAGCCCGAGGAGACGTGAACGGTATTCTGCTGCTGGACAAGCCCAGTGGGCTGTCGTCCAACGCAGCCTTGCAACGGGTCCGGCGCCTGATGGGGGCCGACAAGGCCGGCCATGTCGGCAGCCTCGATCCGCTGGCCACCGGCATGCTGCCGATCTGCCTGGGGGAGGCGACCAAGGTCGCCGGTGATATCACGGCGGCGCGCAAGCGCTATCAGTTCACGATTGCCTTCGGGCATCGCACCGCCACGGGTGACCTGGAAGGCGAAGTGGTCGAAACGGCGCCGGTTCCGCCCCTCACCATGGCCCAGGTGCAGCTTGCCCTGGACCACTTCCGTGGCAGCCAGGCACAGGTGCCCCCGATGTTCTCGGCCCTGAAGCGCGACGGTCAGCCGCTGTACAAGCTGGCGCGCGCCGGCATCACGGTGGAGCGCGCGCCACGGCATATCGAGATCAGCGAACTGTCCGTGCTTGGACTTGGGGACGGTGAACTCGAACTGACGGCGCTATGCTCGAAGGGAACCTACATCCGGGTCCTGGCCGAGGATATCGCCAGGTATCTCGGCACCTGCGGCCACGTGATCGCCTTGCGAAGGTTGTACGTGGAGCCCTTCGACCATGCACGCATGCATACCCTGGCCGAGGTGGAGGCATCCTGCCAGGGTGGCGGCATGCTGCCGATGATCGCAGCCGATGAGGCCCTGCCGGGGATGGCATCGGTGCATTTGCCCGCGGACCTCGCCGGACGGCTCGCCCACGGCCAGACGGTCGTGGTGGCGGGGGGTACGGCGACGGGTAAGGTGCGCCTGTACGACGCTCAGGGTCGGTTCATGGGGCTCGGGGAAGCCGAGCCCGGAGGCCAGGTTCGCCCGCGGCGACTGTTTGCCTTTTCATGAGCACTTTTCCTTGAGACCTCAAGGGCGTACGGGTAGAATGCCGCGCTTCAAAATCGGACCCAATCAACATTAGTTCTTAGGAATATTCGCGCAAATGACCCTATCAGCCGAACAGAAGGACGGAATCGTCGCGCAGTTCCGTCGTGATGCCAACGACACCGGTTCACCCGAAGTCCAGATCGCATTGCTCTCCGAGCGCATCAACGGACTGGGTGAGCACTTCAACGCCCACAAGAGTGACCACTCATCGCGTCGCGGGCTCGTGAAGCTCGTCAATCAGCGCCGCAAGCTGCTCGATTATCTGAAGTCGACCCAGCCGCAGAAATATCAGGAGCTCGTTGAGCGCCTGGGACTGCGCCGCTGAACATTCCGGGCGTGACCTGTGGTGACGCCCAATATTGCGGCCATTCCTGGCCGCAATTTCCATATACGAGGATAAAAGCGTGAGTGCTTTTGCAAAGTCATTCGCTTACGGCAGCCAGACCGTAACGATCGAGACCGGCGAACTCGCCCGTCAGGCCGATGCGTCGGTCAAGGTTTCCATGGGGGACACCGTCGTCCTGGTGACGTGCGTTGCCAAGACAACGCCGGTTCCGGGCCGCGATTTCTTCCCCCTCACCGTCAACTACATCGAGAAGACCTACGCCGCGGGCAAAATCCCCGGTGGGTTCTTCAAGCGCGAGGGGCGTCCTTCCGAGAAGGAAACCCTGACCTCGCGCCTCATCGACCGCCCGTTGCGGCCGCTGTTCCCGGATGGCTTCTACAACGATGTGCAGGTAGTCGCGACCGTGCTGTCGCTGGACCCGGGCATCGACCCGGATATTCCCTCACTGATCGGCGCCTCGGCGGCCGTGACCCTCTCCGGCATTCCCTTCAGCGGCCCGATTGGCGCTGCGCGCGTCGGCTACAAGGATGGTCAGTACCTGCTGAACCCCACCGGCACCGAAATGGTCGGTTCGCAGCTGGACCTGGTGGTTGCCGGTACCGAAGGCGCCGTCATGATGGTCGAATCCGAAGCGCAGGGCCTCTCCGAAGAGGTGATGCTCGGCGCCGTGGTTTTCGGTCACACCCAGATGCAGATTGCCATCCGCGCCATCCGCGAACTGGTTGCGCAGGCCGGCAAGCCGCGCTGGACCTGGACCGCGCCCGCCGCCAACCCCGAGCTGTCCGCGGCCCTGGCCAGCCAGGCCGAGACGGCGCTGACCAAGGCGTTTGCGATCACTGAAAAACTGCAGCGTCGTGACAGCGTGGCCGAGGTCAAGAAGGCCGCGATTGCCGCGCTCAGCGCGGGCGAGAACCCGAAGTTCAGCGCCGATGAAGTGGACGACCAGTTCTTCAAACTCGAAAGCAACATCGTGCGGCAGCGCATCCTCAATGGTGAGCCGCGCATCGATGGTCGCGATGCGAGCACCGTGCGTCCCATCACCGTCAAGACCAGCGTGCTGCCGCGCACCCACGGTTCGGCCCTGTTCACCCGCGGTGAGACACAGGCGCTGGTGGCCGTCACCCTGGGAACCGGGCGTGATGCGCAGATCATCGATGCGCTCGCCGGTGAACGCCGCGAGCCGTTCATGATGCATTACAACTTCCCGCCGTTCTCGGTTGGCGAGACCGGCATGATGGGTTCGCCGAAGCGCCGTGAAATCGGCCACGGTAACCTGGCGCGGCGCGGTGTTGCCGCGGTGATGCCCGACATGGCCACTTTCCCGTACGTGATCCGCGTGGTCTCCGAAATTCTGGAGTCCAATGGCTCAAGCTCCATGGCGAGCGTGTGCGGCAGCAGCCTGGCGCTGATGGATGCCGGTGTACCGCTGAAGGCGCCGGTCGCCGGTGTCGCGATGGGCCTGGTGTTGGATGGCGGCCGCTTCAAGGTTCTGACCGACATCCTCGGCGACGAGGATCACCTCGGCGACATGGACTTCAAGGTAGCCGGAACCAAGGACGGCGTGACGGCGCTGCAGATGGATATCAAGGTCGAGGGTGTGACCCCTGAGATCATGAAGGTCGCGCTCGATCAGGCGCGCGCCGGCCGGCTGTTCATCCTCGGGGAAATGAACAAAGTATTGAGCGAACCGCGCGCGAAGATGTCCGAGTGGGCACCTTCCATCATCACGCTGAAGATCGACCCGGAGAAGATCCGCGACGTCATCGGCAAGGGTGGTGCGGTCATCCGCCAGATCACCGAAGAGACCGGCACCACCATCGATATCGAAAACGATGGCACGGTGAAGATCGCCTCGGTGAACGGCACGGCGGGCAAAGAAGCCCAGCGCCGCATCGAGCTGATTACGGCCGATGTCGAAGTGGGCCGGATCTATGAGGGTCGCGTCGCGCGGCTGATGGATTTCGGCGCGTTCGTGACCATACTGCCGGGCCGTGACGGCCTGGTGCACATCTCGCAGATATCCGATGAGCGCGTCGAGCGCGTCAGCGACAAGCTCAAGGAAGGCGATGTGGTGCGCGTGAAGGTGCTCGAAGTCGACCGCCAGGGTCGTGTGCGCCTGTCCATGCGCAGCGTGGACGCCGCTTAGGCGCCTTGCGCGGCAAATAGCCGACGATTAAAAAGGGCGCGCTTCCTCACGGTGGCGCGCCCTTTTTTCATGCTTGACCGCCTGCGTCTATTTGGCGGCTGCAGCTAACGCACCATCTTCCTCGGGTCCGCGAATGCGGGCACCACTGCCGATCAGGGTGCGGAAGATTTCGTCCTGGACCGTTCGCCAACGCTGAAAGTTGCGCTGCGTCACCGCGGCAACGGCGCCGTCGGTATCTCCGGCCGTGAAGCTCTGCGCCTTGTCGCGCACTTCGCGTTGCTGGGCTGCAAACAGCTTCAGACTCTGTTCCAGGTACGAACCAACCACTCCCTGCATGATCCCGCCGCCGTAGGAGCGGATGATGTGCTGCAGAAAGTCGCGGCTCATCAGCGGCTCACCGGCATGCTCCTGCTCGGCAATCACCTGCAGCAGGATGCTGCGCGTGATGTCTTCCTGACTCTTCTTGTCAACGACCATGAATTCGATACGTTCTACTACCAGTTTCCGCACGTCAGCCAGCGTGATGTAACGGCTCTCAACCGTGTCGTACAGCCGACGATTCGGATACTTCTTGATGACCCTCGGTTCGCTCATTGCAAGCCCCCGTAATTAGTTATGCGCCACTCCGCCTGCCATGTTAAGGCCGGCGGGCCGGTGTTTTCTGCCGTCCCCAGCGGCTACCTTAGTACAACCCTGGAGCCGAGGGCAATTGTAGAATTGATTTTACAAGTGTTAGAGACGGGGGCCGGTGGGTTGTTAGAGCGCCGCCACGGTTGCAATCCCGTGCAAGTGGGCCGGTTTCCAGTTCAAAATCGCCCATTCCAGAACCTCCCGGGGTTCCAGGTGTACCAAATCCGCCGGTGGTCGTTGCTCTAACAACACAAGGGTCTGCCACAGCACCTGGCTGGGATTTGATAGATCCGGCGCTACTGAACAGCGGGATTTGGCCAGCTTCCCCCCTCCCGGGGCGGTTACGAGCGGCAAATGGGCGTAGTGGGGGCTGCGGTAGCCCAGTGCCCGCTGCAGCTCCAGCTGCCACGCCGTACTGTCGAGCAGGTCGGCACCCCGCACCACATCGGTGATGTTCTGGTCGGCATCATCAATCACCACCGCCAGTTGATAGGCGAATAGGCCATCGCGGCGGCGGATGACGAAATCGCCCAACGGGTCAAGGCAAAGCCTGCGCAAACCCTGCAAACGGTCAGGGAATTCAATCGTTTCACCGTCAGGGATGCGAAATCGGGTGGCGGTGGCACCGGGGTGACGCGGGCCGGCACGGCAGGTGCCGGGATAGCCGCTATCCCCCTGGGCCGCCAGGGCCTGGCGTGAGCAGCTGCATTCGTAGGTCCGACCGCTGGCCCGCAGCTGCTCCAGGCCTGCCTGGTAGAGGGGCAGGCGGGTGGACTGGTAGGTGATCTGGCCGTCCCAGAACAGGTTCAGCGTCTGAAGGGTGCGCAGAATTTCCCCGGCGCTGCCCGGCACCACGCGGGGGGTGTCGAGGTCTTCGATCCGCACCAGCCAGCGGCCGCCGTGATGGCGCGCATCGACAAAGCTGCCGACCGCCGCCAGCACCGAACCGGTATGCAGCCGGCCGGTCGGCGAGGGGGCAAAACGGCCGGTATAGGACTTCAGCGGTAGCGGTCGTCGCGGTCGCCGTACTGGCGTTCACGGCGCTCGCGGCGCTCCTGTGCCTCGATGCTCAGGGTGGCGACGGGGCGGGCCTCGAGGCGCTTGATGCCGATTTCCTCGCCGGTCTCCAGGCAGTAGCCATAGGAGCCGTCCTCGATGCGCTTGAGCGCCTCGTCGATCTTGCGGATCAGTTTGCGTTCCCGATCCCGGGTGCGCAGCTCCAGGGAGAATTCCTCCTCCTGGGTCGCCCGGTCATTGGGATCGGGGAAGTTGGCCGCCTCGTCCTTCATGTGCGTGACGGTGCGGTCGACCTCCTCCATCAGATCGCGCTTCCAGGTCTGCAGGATCTGGCGGAAATGCTCCGCCTGCTCCTTGCTCATGTACTGTTCGCCGCGCTTGACGATGTACGGCTGGACGTTGCGCGGCCCGGCAAGCAAGCTGCCCGGCTCGGGTGTATCGCCATCGTCGGCTTCGTTGGCAGCCACTTGCGGCGCTGGCGCCGCCGGCCGCGGCGGCACCACGGGTTTGACCTCCGGAGTCGGCTTCTTGTTCGAGGGGGACTCGGTACGTTCTGCTGCTGGTCGTCGCATCGTTTCTACGGGTTCCGCGCTGGTTGGAGTGCTTCGGGCGCCTGGGGCCGGCTTGCGGGTGACCGAAGCCGCCACGGGCGAACGTGGGTGGACAGTCGTCTTCACCCGTTCCGTGGGCTTGTTACGTAACGCCGCCTTCCTGGCGGCGGGGCGGCTTACCGCCTTTTTGGCCTTGACGGGCTTGGCTGCGGTCTTCTTGGCCGGCATCAGTCATTCCTCAAAAGCAGCTGCCTTGGCGAAGGACGCGCGATTATACCGGCGCGCCCGTGCGTGTACAGGGCTGCCGCCGCTATATCGCTAAGGAGGCCCCTGGCAGGCTCAGGTCAGGGCGACGGCGGGCGCCGGCTCCCAGCCCGGCAGGCGGTGTTCAACCACCACGGAGGTGTAAATCCCTCCGCGGACGTTGAATTTCGCGGTAAGCCGCAGGAAGCGCGGGGCAATCGCGGCCGCGATATGGTCGGCGATTTCATTGGTCACGGCCTCGTGGAAGGTGCCGCGGTCGCGGAACGCCCAGATATACAGCTTCAGGGATCTGAGCTCCACGCACAGCCTGTCGGGTACGTACTCCAGCTCGAGAGTCGCGAAATCCGGTTGGCCGGTCATCGGGCACAGGCAGGTGAATTCCGGCAGGGTCATGCGAATCGTGAAGTCACGTGCGATGGCCGGGTTCGCAAAGGTAGTGAGATCTGTCGTTGGACTTGAAGGCATAGTGTGTCCATATATTTTATCATGAGTTCATTGTCCCCAAGGAACCTCGAGTCTCAACACGATGCGGCTGACCAAGATAAAGCTCGCTGGCTTTAAAACATTCGTTGATCCGACCTCGGTCGGATTCCCAGGCAACCTCACCGGCGTCGTCGGACCGAACGGCTGCGGCAAATCGAACATCATCGATGCGGTGCGCTGGGTGATGGGCGAATTGTCCGCCAAGCACCTGCGCGGCGATTCCATGGCCGATGTCGTGTTCAACGGCTCCAGCGCGCGTAAACCGGTCGGCTCCGCGTCGGTCGAACTGGTGTTCGACAACAGTGACGGGCGCATCAGCGGGGCGTACGCCGGTTACAACGAAGTGTCGTTGAAGCGCCTCGTGTCACGCGATGGCAGTTCCAACTACTACATCAATGGCGCGCGCTGCCGGCGCCGGGATATCACCCAGTTGTTCCTGGGCACGGGCTTGGGTTCGCGCAGCTATTCGATCATCGAGCAGGGCATGATCTCGCGGGTCATTGAAGCCAAGCCCGAGGACATGCGCGCCTTCATCGAGGAGGCCGCCGGCATTTCGCGCTACAAGGAGCGCCGCCGCGAGACCGAGGCGCGCGTCGCCGACACGCGTGAGAACCTGGAACGGCTCCAGGACGTGCGTGACGAAGTCGATCGGCAGATCCGTCACCTGCAGCGGCAGGCGGGGGCGGCACGGCGCTACCAGGCCCTCAAGGATCAGGAGCGCCGGGCGCTGGCCGAGCTGCTGGCACTGAAAATGCGGGACCTGGACAGCGGCGCACAGATCCAGGACAGCGCGCTGCGCGAGCGCGATGTCGCCATGCAGGCGGCACTGGCCGACCAGCGCGCCAGCGAAGCAGCCCTGGAAAAGCAGCGCGCCATCCATGCCGAACATGCCGAGCGCGTTGCGGCGGTGCAGGGGCGGCATTACGAAATCGGCGCCGAAATCACCCGCACCGAGCAGTCCCTGCAGCACACGCGCGAAATGCGTGAGCGGCAGCGCAACGACCTCACCAAGGCACGCGAACAACTGGGCGAACTCGCAGCCCTTATCGAGCGCGACGAGCAGCAGGTCGCCGAACTGCGCGAGCAGATTGCGACCCTGCAGCCCCAGGCGGCCGAGGCGACGCGCCTGGAGCAGGTCGTTCTGGCGGATCAGGCGCAGTGTGAACAGGAACTGGCGCAGTGGCAGCAGCGCTGGGATGAATTCATGCGCTCGCTCGCGAACGCGAACCAGACTACGCAGGTCGAGCGCACCCGCATCGAACAGCTGGAGAACCAGCTCGGCCGGCTCGGTGTGCGCAACGAACGCCTCAGCGTCGAGCAGGAGCAGCTGTCCGCCCAGGAGCCCGGAGCGCAGCTGTCCGAACTGGTGGACCACGAGGCCCAGGCGCGCGCGCGCAACGAGCAACTCGGTCGCGCCCAGAGCGCTGCGGCGGAGCGTGCGCACACATTGCGGCAGGAGCAGCGCGCGGCCGAAACCCGCCTGGAAGGCGAGCGTGCCGGGCGGGAGAGAGTCCGCGGCGAGCTGGTGGCGCTGGAGGCGGTGCAAAAGGCCGCGCTCAGCCACAACGCACCGCGCGCCGGTGAATGGCTCAGCAGCAGTGGTCTGGCCGCCCGCGCGCGGGTCGCACAACAGCTGGATGTAGCCGACGGCTGGGAACGCGCCGTCGAAACCGCGCTGGGGGACTACCTCGAAGCGGTCTGCGTGGAACGCCTGGAAGATGTTGAGTCTGCCTTGGGCAATCTGTCAGCCGGCCGCATAGCGCTGGTGGAACAGGGTGGCACGGATGCGGCGGCCTTTGGCGCCGAATCGCTGGCCGCGAAGATCATCAAGGGTCCGGCAGCCGTCGCCGAACAACTGGCCGGCGTGCTGGCGGGGGAATCCCTCGCCGAGGCGCTGCGCCGGCGCAACGCCCTGGCAGCGGGACAATCGATCATCACCCGCTCGGGGGAATGGGTGGGCAAGGGCTGGATTCGCGTCAGCCGCGGCCAGGATCCCCACACCGGCGTCATCGAACGTGAACATCGCCTCAAGTCGCTGCGCACCGACCTGGCGCAATCCGAGCAGCAGGTGCAGCGCGCCGATGGCGATCTTGCCACCCTGCGGCGCGCCCAGACCGAGGCTGAGAGCGAGCGTGATCAGTTGCAGACCTCCATCCAGGCCGGCCACCGGGAACATTCGGATGCCCGCAGTCGGCTCGAGGCAGCCCGGGCACGCGCGCAGGAGCTGCAGTCGCGGCGTACGCGCTTGGAGACTGAAGCGGCCGAGGTGGCCCGCGAAACCGGTATTGCCCGCGAGTCGGTGCAGCGCGCGCGTGCCGCCTTGAGCCTGTCGCAAGCGCAGCTGGAGGAACTGGAGTCGCGCCGTCCGCAGTTGGAAGCCGAACGCGACGAACGGCGCGAAGCGCTGACCAGCGCCCGCGCCAAGGCGCAGGGCGCGCAGGCGGCGGCGCGTGATCTCATTATTCTCAGCGAGTCGCGCCGCTCACAGGAAAGCTCCATCGCGACCGGCCTGGGCCGCATGGCCGATCAGCGCGGGCAGCTGTCGCAGCGCTGCGCGGAGCTCGACGCGGAGCTCGCCAATGGCGATGCGCCGATCACCGAGCTGCAAAGCAAGCTGGATGCCCTGCTGTCACGGCGCCTGGACGTGGAGGGCGAGCTCGAAGCGGCGCGTCGCGCGCTGGAGGAGGCGGACGCGCGGATCCGCGATCTGGACCAGCAGCGCACCAGCGCCGAAGCACGGGTCGCCGAGGCACGCGATGCCATCGAGCAGGCGCGCCTCGCGGCCCAGGAAAGCCGGGTGCGGCGCGAGGCGCTGGCCGAGCAGTTCGCCGCCACCCAGTTTGAATTGAGCGAAATCCTCCAGGGTTTGCAGGCGCAGGCGGATGTGGCGAGCTGGGAGGACAAGGTCAATGAATTACGCGCCGATGTGGCGCGGCTGGGCCAGGTCAATCTGGCCGCGATCGATGAGCTCAAGGAGCAGACCGAGCGCAAGGAGTACCTGGATCGTCAGCACACGGACCTGACCGATGCACTGGCCACGCTCGAGGAGGCCATGCACAAGATCGACAAAGAGACCCGCACACGCTTCGAGGAGACCTTCGAGAAGATCAACACCGGCTTGAAGGAGAAGTTTCCGCGGCTGTTCGGCGGTGGCCACGCCTACCTCGAACTGGTGGGCGATGACATTCTGGCCGCCGGCGTCGCCGTCATGGCGCGGCCCCCCGGCAAACGCAACAGCACCATCCATCTGCTTTCGGGCGGTGAGAAGGCCCTGACCGCGGTGGCGCTCGTATTCTCGATATTTGATCTGAATCCGGCGCCGTTCTGCCTGCTCGATGAGGTGGACGCGCCACTCGATGAGCACAACGTCGGGCGTTTCTGCGAGATCGTGCGCGGGATGTCGCAGCGCGTGCAGTTCATCTTCATCACCCACAACAAGGCAACCATGGAGCTGGCCTCGCAGCTGATCGGTGTCACCATGACCGAGCCGGGCGTCTCAAGACTGGTGGCGGTGGACGTGGAAGAGGCGGTACGCCTCGCAGCCGTCTGAGCTTGCGATAGAATCATCCGCATGCCGGAATTGCGCGTGACTTTGATGGTGGTGGGAGGGATCTTCCTGATCGCC
>DATHOA010000069.1:0-6418 GCA_035485475.1 Steroidobacteraceae bacterium
GACACCTTCGGCCACGCCGTGGGCGATGCGGTGCTGCGCGTCGTCGCCGAGCGGCTGCAGCGCACGCTGGAACCGTTTGATGATGGCCAGCAGCAGGTCTCGGTGGCGCGCTTCGGTGGCGATGAGTTCGTCATCCTGCTGCGGCAGACGCAAGCGCGTGCGCTCGCCATGGCGGTCGCCCAGGCCTGTTGCACCAGCTTCAAGGAGCCGATTGCCTATGAGGGCCTGGAGTTCTATTCAGCTCCCAGCATTGGCCTTGCGGTGTACCCCGAGGACGGCGCTGACGTGCAAACCGTGCTCAAGCATGCCGACACCGCCATGTACCAGGTAAAGAGCGGCGCCGTCACGGCCGTCGCCGCGTACGCGCCGGCCATGAGCAGCCGCTTGCGCGACTGGCTGGATCTGGAGGCGCGTCTGCGGCGCGCCCTGCAGGAAGATGCGCTGAACCTGAAGTACCAGCCCAAGTTCCGGCTCAGCGACAATCGTCTGTGTGGCGTTGAGGCGCTGCTGCGCTGGTGCGATCCGGATCATGGCGAGATCTCGCCCAATCGCTTCATCGAAATCGCCGAGGACAGTGGCCTGATCATCGACATGGGCGCGTGGGTGACGCGCACGGCCTGCCGACAGGTGCGCAGCTGGATGGATCGTGGTATCACACTGCCCATCGCCATCAATGTCTCCGGCAAGGAGCTGTTGCACGCGGATCCGGCCCGGATCATCCAAATCGAGGCGGCCGCGGCGGGCATTTCCCCCGCAATGATTGAAGTGGAGATCACCGAGACCTTGCTGATCAAGGATTCCAGCGCCGTGCGCGCGACACTCGATGGGCTGCGGCAGTTGGGTTGCCGGATTGCACTGGATGATTTTGGAACCGGCTACTCCTCGCTGGCCTACATCACGCGCTTTCCGCCGGACCGCATCAAAATCGACAAGGCCTTCATCAGCAATGTCGATCGCGCACCGGAGGATGGCGCCATCGCCAGTGCCATCCTCTCCCTCGGCCAGAATCTCGGTGTCACGGTCACCGCCGAAGGCATTGAGCGCAGCGGTCAGCTGCAGTGGCTGCGCGCGCACGGCTGCGATGAGGTACAGGGATTCCTGCTGTCCCGACCGCTATCCGCCGAGGACCTGGAACAGCGCTATTTGCGGGACGGCGGACTCTCCTGCGCGAAAATGATCGCGGGGGTGTAAAATCACCCGTGATGGATTGGATCGACGCCCGTTGAATTGACTTATCAATCAACGGCTTAGTATTTTCCCGAGGCCCTGATGCCTCCCCACGGGATCCCAAATGCCTCCGCAGCAGGTCGCAGCAGTCGCATTGTTCGACTGCTCAATATAATAATGAGGTCGAAGATGTTAGGAGGGGGCATGCGCAAGAGCCGAGCAGTGTTGAAAGCGGTCCTGGTACGGGTCGGCATGGGTGTGCCCGTGGCCTGGCTCGCCCTGGCCGCAGGGGTGGCGCATAGCCAGGCCGCAGCGCCGAGCCCGGGCGATGGCAAGGTGTTCACCGACATGGTCAACACCCGCTGTGTGAAATGCCATAACGCCGATGACTGGGCCGGAAGCTTGGCCATGGATACCATGGACCTCAAGGCTGCCGGTCAGAACCCGGAAGTATGGGAAAAGGCCATCGCCAAGCTCAGCAGCCGGCTCATGCCGCCCGCGGGCGCGCCCCAGCCACCCCAGCCCGAAGTCGATGCCGTGGTGAACTATCTTCAGTCCACGGTGGATGCGGCCGCCAACGACCGGCGCGTCGGCCATGTGCCGATTCAGCGCCTCAGCCGCGCGGAGTTTGCGGCCTCCGTCAGAGACCTGGTCGGCGTCGAGGTCGATCCGAAGCAGATTCTACCCACCGAAATCGAAGTCGACGGCTTCAGCAATATTGCCGGTGCCCTCGTCATCTCCCCGTCCTTCATGGAGCAGTACCTGTCGGCGGCACGCAAGGTCGCGCAGATTGCGATCGGCGAACCGGTGCCGAAAATGGAAAGCGTCTTCTATCGCGGCGGTGGTGGCGGTGGTGGGCAGGCGGGCCCGGGTTCCCCGACCCAGCTGCAGCACAAGGACGGCTACCCGCTGGGCACGCGGGGCGGCGTGGACTTCACGCACGTCTTTCCGCGCGATGGCGAATATCGCTTCAACTTCCTCGAGGGCGACAGCATTGACGCGGGCCTGTATCCGCGCGGCATGGAGACCCGCGCCACGATGGTCGTCCTCATCGACGGCCGTGAAGTGGCGCGCCGCCAGATTGGCGGATTTGACGACTTGAGCCTTGCTGACCGTGACGGGCCCAAGGGCCGCACGGCCGTGGTCGCGGAAGTGTCGGGTATCCCGGCGCACGTGACGGCCGGCGAACACACGGTGACGGTCACCTTCATCGAGCGCTCATCACTGGCGGAAAGCAACGACCCGACCGGCGCCGGCAAGGTCTCGGGTATGCCCATCATCCGTGACGGCGTACAGGTGGTCGGACCGTTCGCGCCCGAAGGGCTTTCCCTGAGCGCCAGTCGCGCCAAGATCTTCGTCTGCCAGCCCAAGCAGGAATCCGAGGAGACCGCCTGTGCGCAGCGCATCGCGCGGCATCTGGCGACGCAGGCCTTCCGTCGTCCCGTGACCGACGCGGACGTGCAATTGCTCATGAAGTTCTATGCGACCGGTCGCGCGGAGCCCGGTGGCTTTGACAACGGCGTGACGGAGCTGGTGACGGCGATCCTCTCGAGCCCCGATTTTCTCTATCGCGCCATCTCCTCCTCCCCCAACCCGGGTGAGTCGCGGGTGCTGGACGATCGGGAGCTGGCCGCGCGTCTGTCCTTCTTTATCTGGAACGAAGGCCCCGACGAGCAACTGACGGCACTGGCCGCCAAGAATCAGCTGGACGATCCGGCGGTCATGCAGGCCCAGGTCGAGCGCATGCTCAAGGACCCGCGCGCCCAATCGCTGGTCGAGAACTTTGCCTTCTCGTGGCTGAACATGGCCACGCTCGCGCAGGTGGAGCCCCTGGACCCCCGCTTCAATGCGGGGATGCGCGGCAATTTCGAAACCGAAATCCGCATGTTCCTGACCAGCGTGCTGCTGGGCAATCGCAATGTCACGGAGCTGCTGACCGCTGACTACACCTTCGTCAACGAGTCGCTCGCCCAGCAATACGGCATCCCCGGCGTACTCGGTCCGCAGTTCCGCAAGGTGACACTCGCGGATGAGAATCGCTGGGGGCTGCTGGGTAAGGGCGCCGTGGAGCTGCGCACTTCGTACGGCGATCGCACCTCACCGGTGCTGCGCGGTGAGTACGTGCTCGACCGCATCCTGGGCACTCCGCCCACCCCGCCGCCACCGGGCGTCAACACCGATCTGTCGGTCCACGAGGGACAGCCACCGGCCACGGTGCGCGCCCGGCTCGAGGCCCACCGCGCGAATCCGACCTGCAAGGGCTGTCATGGCGTCATGGATCCGTACGGCCTGGCGCTGGAGAATTTCGATGTGACCGGGCGCTGGCGCGAGGTCGATGCCCAGGCGAAGAACGCGCCCATCGATGCCACCACGGAGCTGTCGGGCGGGGCCGTGCTGCGTGGCCCGGCGGACCTGCGCCGCTATCTGACGCGCCGTCCGGAGCAGTTCCCGACGACGGTGACCAAGCGCCTGATGATGTACGCGCTGAATCGCGAAATCGAATACTACGATATGCCGCAGATCCGCAAGATCGTGCACGAGGCGGCCGCACACAACTACACCCTGGGCGCGCTCATCACGGGGATCGTGAACAGCGATTCCTTCCGCCGCCAGGGGCCCGAAGCACCAGCGCCGAAGCTGCCGGTGGGGACGAAGACCGCCTCCATTGAGCACCTCAGATCCGACGCAACGCAGCAGTGACAGGAGAGACAGTCGATGGCAATTTTCCTGACCAAGAAGTACCTGTCGCGACGCACCTTCCTGCGTGGCAGTGGCGTGGCCCTGGGCCTGCCGTTTCTGGAGGCGATGGTGCCGGCCGCCACGGCACTGGCCGACACGGCGGCCGCCCCGAAGACCCGCGCGGGATTCTTCTACATTCCGCATGGCGCGATCGGCAACAACACCCCTTTTGGCAAGGACGTTGACGCCTGGACCTCCAGCGGCAAGGGCGCGGACTTCAAGCTCGGCCACACGGTCGCGCCCCTGGAGCCGGTCAAGAACTACGTCACGACCTTTGAGAATATCGAGAATCTCGCGGCGGGCGGTTCGGTCCACACGCTCAACCCGGCGACCTGGCTGTCGTGCGTGCGCCCGGACACCGCGGCCAAGGGCGCGAGCATGGCCATCACGCTCGACCAGGTGATCGCGCAGCACCTCGGACAGAAGACCGCGCTGCCGTCGCTGGAGGTTGCCTCGGAAACCACCATCCAGGTGGCCGCCTGCGGCGGCGCCGGGTGTTATTACGCCTCGACGACCTCCTATGCCGGCCCGCATTCACCGCTGCCGATGGAGTACAACCCGCGCAAGGTGTTCATCCAGCTCATGGGTGAGGGCGATACGGCCGCGGAACGTGAGGCCCTGCTGCGCAAGAACGCCAGCATCCTGGACATGGTCTCGGACCGAGCCAAGAGCTTGAGCAGCGACCTCGGCCCGGGCGACAAGGCGCGGCTGGCGGATTATCTGGACTCGGTGCGCGAGGTCGAACGCCGCGTGAACATGGCAGGGTCGCGGGACTTTTCGGGCGTCAACGTGCCGGTCGCACCGGTCGGTGAGCTCGACGACTTCGACAAGCAGGTCCGGCTGATGTTTGACCTGATTGCGCTGGCCTACCAGGCGGATCTGACCCGCGTGGCCTCCTACGTCATGGTCGCCGAAGGCACCAACCGCACCTATAACCACGTCGGCGTGCCGGATTCCTTTCACCCCGTCAGCCACCACTCCAATGACCGCGAGCGCATCCGCCGCCTGACGGTGATCCAGCGCTATCACATGGAGCGCTTCGCGGACTTCGTGAAGAAGCTTTCGACCATCAAGGAGGGCGACGGCAGCATCCTCGACCATTCGCTGCTGCTGTACGGCTCGAACATGAGCAACAGCAACCAGCACGACAACTATCCGCTCCCCGAAGTGCTGGTCGGTGGCGCCAACGGTGCGCATGTCGGCGGCAAGAATCTCACGCTGCCCCCGCGCACCCCGCTGGCGAATCTGCATTTGACGATTCTGGACAAGGTCGGCATCAAGCAGCCGAGTTTCGGCAACAGCACCGGCCTCATCACCGAAGTTTGATATGAAGACGACCGATCGCCGCCGCTTCCTGCACACGTCGCTGACCGGGCTCGCGGGACTTGCGTCCATGCCGCTGCTGGGCGCCCTTTCAGGCTGCCAGCAGGTTCCGACCCGTCCTGAGGCCGCCGCGCGCGGGACGACGGGCAAGGCGCCGGCGGTGTCGACACAGAAACTGGCCGACCGGGTCACGCTCATCGGCGATACACCGGGCAATGTGCTCGCGCTGTCATCCGGCGACGGTGTGCTGCTGGTCGATAGCGGTTCGGCGGCACTGGCGAATGCCGTGCGCGCGAGCCTCGCCGGCGCTCATGTCCATACGCTATTCAATACGCACTACCACGCCGATCAGACCGGCGGTAATGTGCTGTTCGGCACGGCGGGCGCGGGCATCCACTCCCACGTGATCACGCGCGAATGGCTGGCCGCGGACTATTACGTGCCCGCGGAGGACCGTTGGGTCAAGGCGCTGCCGGCGAAGGGCGTACCCACCGTGACGTTCCGGCAGAAAGGCGCGATGAAGGTGGGCGCGGAAAACGTCGAATTCGGCTATCTGCTCGAGGCGCATACGCGCGGCGATATCTACGTGTTCTTCAGGGACTCCAACGTGCTGGCCGTCGGGGATGTGGCCTCACCGCTGCGCGATCCGGCGCTCGACTGGTATGCAGGCGGCTGGCTCGGCGGCCGGGTCGATGCGATGAGCGATCTGCTCAAGATTGCCAAGGACGACACCCAGATCGTGCCCTCCTACGGGCCGGTGATGACGCGCGCGCAACTGCAGGCCGAGCGCGACATGATGCAGCATCTCTATGATCGCACCACGTTGCTCACCACCCAGGGCCGCAGCGCGCAGGACATGCTCGAGGCGGGTGTCATGAAAGAAGTGAACCGCCAGTTCCAGGATCCCTACCGCTTCCTCTACGACGACAGCAAGGGCCTGTGGGCCCACTACACGAATTTTGGGGGCAACATTGTTTAAGGGGACCAGCCGGGCAGGGGGTTTGACCACTGCCATCGGTTTACTCATCCTCGGCGCGACCGGTGCAGCAGCTGCGCAGGGCGGCCCGCAGTCGCTGGTCGATCTGATCCGTGACGGCAATCGCGAGGCGGTGCTGGCCGCGATCACATCGCCTGCCGTCGATGTCAATGCGGTGGAGCCGGATGGTTCGACACCGCTGATGTGGGCGAC